>JBAVEE010001003.1:0-2896 GCA_049587575.1 Bradyrhizobium sp. | reverse complement strand
GACAGGATGCTATTCTAGCGGGCGTGGCGGAACTGGTAGACGCGCTGGATTTAGGTTCCAGTGACGAAAGTTGTGGGGGTTCGAGTCCCTCCGCCCGCACCAAGCGCCGATAGCGTTTGCGAAGACGATTACTGGCGGATTTGTTTTCCGAAGGGCATCTCCCTGAAGGATCGGGTCCGCCGCACCACCGGCGCACGCTTCAAGGCTGTGCGTCATCAAAGTTGTAAATGTCCGGCATTTTGGCCGGACCAAGCGGGAAGAAGATTGACGCCATGCAGGTGAAGGAAATTGTCGCCGACGGACTGAAGCACGAATTCCAGATCAGCGTTCCGGCAGCGGATCTCGATGCCAAGGCGGACGCGCGCCTGGTGGATCTCAAGGACAAGGTCCGCATCAACGGCTTTCGTCCGGGCAAGGTGCCGGTGAGCCACCTCAAGAAGGTCTATGGCCGTTCGGTGATGGCGGAGACCATCGATCAGACCATCCGCGACACCAACTCGCAGATCTTCACCGAGCGCGGCTTCCGGCTGGCGACCGAGCCCAAGGTCACGATGCCGACGGAGCAAAAGGAAGTCGAGGACGTCCTTACCGGAAAATCCGACCTCACCTATACGGTTTCGATCGAGATCGTGCCCGCGATCGAGCTCGCCGATTTCAAGAGCTTTACCGTCGAGAAGCCGGTGGCCGAGGTGACCGACGGCGAGGTCGACGATGCCATCAAGCGGATCGCCGAGCAGAATCGCACTTTCGCGGCGAAGGGCGAAGGCGCCAAGGCCGAAAGCGGCGATCGGGTCACGGTTTCCTTCAAGGGCACCATCGACGGCACGCCGTTCGATGGCGGCGCCGGCGAAGACATTCAGGTGACGATCGGTTCCAACACCTTCATTCCCGGCTTCGAGGACCAGCTGATCGGCATCGCCGCCGGCGAAACCCGCACCCTGAAAGTCTCGTTTCCGAAGAATTACGGCAGCGAGAAGCTGGCCGGACAGCCGGCCGAGTTTGAAACCACCGCAACCCTGATCGAGGCGCCGCAGCAAACCGTCATCGACGACGAGTTTGCCAAGACGCTTGGCCTGGAATCGCTCGACAAACTCAAGGAAGCGGCGCGTGAGCGGCTGGCGGCCGAATTCGCCGGCGCGACCCGCCAGCGGGTCAAGCGCCTCCTGCTGGATCGTCTCGACGAAACCCATCGCTTCGAGGCGCCGCCGTCGCTGGTCGACGAAGAGTTCAATCTGATGTGGAACTCGATCAAGGCCGAGATGGAATCCAACGGCAAGACGTTTGCCGACGAGAACACCACGGAAGACGCAGCCAAGGAGGAGTACCGCAAGATCGCCGATCGCCGGGTCCGGCTCGGCCTCGTGCTGTCGGAAATTGGCGAGCGCAACAAGATCACGGTCACCGACGACGAAGTCAGCCGCGCGGTGATCGAGCGCGCCCGCCAGATGCCCGGGCGCGAGAAGGAGGTCTGGGACTACTATCGCAACAATGCAAATGCGCTGGCCCAGCTTCGTGCGCCGATCTATGAAGACAAGGTCGTCGATTTCATCCTCGAACTCGCCACGGTGACGGAGAAGAAGGTGTCGCGCGAGGACCTCTTCAAGGACGACGAGGCGGAGAAGAGCGCAGCCTGAGGGGCGTCAGCACGGCGTTAAGGTTGAGAAGCGAAAGCGGCCTTGCGGCGGCATCCGCCGCTATGCCCGGTTGCGAGAATCAGCTTCAACTGGGACCAATTCCCTGGGCATTTGACCGGTCTTGTCACCGGGGGATTGGCCCCTATCTGTGGGCCCTGTCTTTCAAGTCCTGCATCACGGGACGTTCGTCCGCGGTGGGCAATTCCAGCCAGTCCGGTGTTGCCGACGGATGTTCGCTTCCGCCAACCTGTGTCTACTAACCCTTGGGTGACTAATGCGCGATCCGGTGGAAACCTACATGCAGCTCGTGCCGATGGTGGTCGAACAGACCAACCGCGGCGAGCGGGCCTACGACATCTTCTCGCGCCTGCTCAAGGAGCGGATCATCTTCGTGACCGGGCCGGTCGAGGACGGCATGTCGACGCTGGTCGTCGCGCAGCTCCTGTTTCTCGAAGCCGAGAATCCGAAGAAGGAAATCTCGATGTACATCAATTCGCCGGGCGGCGTGGTGACGTCGGGCCTTGCGATCTACGACACGATGCAGTTCATCCGGCCGCCGGTATCGACGCTTTGCACGGGGCAGGCGGCCTCGATGGGCTCGCTGCTGCTGGCCGCGGGCGCAAAGGACATGCGCTTCTCGCTGCCGAATTCGCGCATCATGGTCCACCAGCCCTCCGGCGGTTTCCAGGGCCAGGCGACCGACATCATGCTGCACGCCCAGGAAATCCTGAACCTCAAGAAGCGGCTCAACGAAATCTATGTGAAGCACACCGGACAGACCTTCAAGGCGATCGAGGATGCGCTGGAACGCGACAAGTTCCTTACCGCCGAGATGGCTCGCGACTTCGGTATCGTCGACAAGGTGATCGACAAGCGGTCGGAAGACCCCACGGCGAAGACCCCGTAAACGGGGCGGCCCGGCGGCGTTGAACCGGCGTTGGCGATCCCTTTCCCCGGAATTTGGGCTGGAAATGCGCCTTTTTGCTCCCGGCGGGGGTGGAAAAGTTCCGCTTTCGCGCGGAGCCGGCGGCGTGGCAATCGCGCCACGCCGGACCGATTTCGACAGCTTTGCCCGGTGCGGAGGCCGCAAATCACGGTATTGTCACGGATACCGGATGGCCGGCCGATTAGCGAATTCTTGATAGTCGGGTGCGACCATGCTTGGCTAGGTCGAATAGGTTATGATTGCGGGATTCGAGTGGGCCGCGATTCGTGCGGCATTCAGGGCGTAGGGTCTTTTTTGGTACGGATTTTGCTCTATC
>JBAVEE010001002.1:0-8691 GCA_049587575.1 Bradyrhizobium sp. | reverse complement strand
GATCGAATCAACTGCATAGCCGCGCGGTCTAGCCGCGCGCCCATAAACCGGGCCTGATCGGCGCGGCCGGGCCGATCTCCGCGATGCCCGGAATTCGGATAAAGAAGTGGACCTGGACCGCTGGCAGCGGAGTTATGTGTTGAGCCATCTCAATGATTTGAACTGTATCCCGGAATACGATTAAAATCTTCGATTCTGATCCCGCGAATGAAGGAACGCATGATGAAACTCAGAATTCTCGGCGCTGTCGTCGCTCTTGCCCTGGCAGCAGGGCCCGCAATGGCCAGGCACGCAAGCTCCGGCCCGGGCCGCCAGGCCCAGAGCATCTATTGTGCGACCAGGGAAGCGGGAAATCCCTACAGCAAATATTGCGATTATCCGGCCTGGTCCGAATGGCGATTCAGAGGCGGCTGGGACAGTCGGCTCGACGATGCCTGCTGGCGTAACCCTCGTTATGTGCCACCCGGATGCTTCCGGCGTCACTGAGAGGCGACGTCGGCTACGCCGTCCTCCAAACGGAAGAGGCCGCCAACTGATGGGGTGGATGGCCCCCTGACGGCATCGATGTGCCAAGATGGTGGTCGTTAGAGATCACCAGCAAAGGGAGCCATCCATGGGCAATATTACAACAATTGGTCTTGATCTGGCAAAGAGTGTTTTCCAGGTTCATGCGGTCGACGAGATGGGCAGCGTAGTTATGCGCAAGCAGCTGCGACGCAGCCAGGTCCTCGCGTTCTTTGCCGAGATTCCGCCGTGCCTCATCGGCCTCGAAGCCTGCGCGACGGCGCACCATTGGGCTCGTGAGTTGATTGCGCTTGGCCATGAAGCGCGCCTGATGCCGCCCAACTATGTGAAAGCCTATGTTAAACGCAACAAGCACGACGTGGCCGATGCCGAGGCGATCTGCGAGGCGGTTCGGCGTCCATCGATGCGCTTCGTACCGGTAAAAACGGTGGAGCAACAGTCGGCACTGATGATGCATCGGGCTCGGGATTTGCTGATCCGCCAGCGGACTATGCTCGTCAATGCCTTGCGTGGGCACTTAGCCGAGTTCGGTCTAATCGAGGCTCAGGGCCTGCACAAAGTGGCAAGACTGATTACGATTGTGATGGACGAAAAGGATGGGCGCATACCGGATATTGCCCGTCAGGTGCTGAAGGTAATCGTTAGCCACATCGAACATATCCAGACACAGATCGCTGATCTTGAGAGGCAAGTTCTCGCATGGCACAAGAACAACCCGGTCAGCCAGCGCCTGGCTACCATTCCGGGGATCGGGCCGATCATCGCCACGGCGATCGCAGCTACGGTTGCAGATCCGAATATATTCCGTAGCGGCAGAGAGTTTGCCGCCTGGCTAGGGCTCGTGCCGAAACAAAACTCCACCGGGGGCAAAGCGCGGCTTGGGGGAATTAGCAAGCGAGGAGACGGTTATCTCCGTCGTCTGCTCGTCAACAGCGCACACACGGTGCTGCTTTGTTCGAAGCAAGCCAAGACCGACCCATGGCTAACGTCTTTGCTCAGCCGAAAACCCCGGCTTGTCGCGGCAGTCGCCTTGGCGAACAAGACGGCACGCGTGGCGTGGGCCATCATGAGCAGACAGGACACCTACCGACACGCAGCAGTGGCCGCATGAATTGCTAAGCCGCGGCGTGCCGTAAGTTTGCGAGAGTGAAAACACGTGATGGCAAGTCGGTCACCCGACGGATCGAGAGAAACCTGACCGCCTCAGCGGGATTCCGATCCCGACCAACTGATAAGGCCTCGACTCGCGGAATCCATCAAGGCCAGCGGTCATGTAATACCGCACTGAAAGGCCGGACACATGACTGCAAGCGACCACTGTTCATCACGCGAAAAAACTCTTGCAAATCGGGGCCATCCACACATGAGGCGGCCTCGGGACATCGGTAATTACGGGCGTTTCGATTTATCGGCATTCCGGGTTGGCTTTGGTGGAATTTCTCTGGCTTCTTCTTCGGCCAATAGTTTGCGGATGATATTTCGCTTCTCCTCGTCCGTCTCTTCCTCGAGAAGCTTCCGATAGCGGCGGATATTCTCATTGTGAATGAAACGTTCCATCGCACACCCACTTGGCCGATCCAGATAACTTAAAGATACGCCGGCCTTCGACCGGTTCAACCAGATTGTCGCGCCGGGCACTCGAAGTTAGGACACTGGGAGCCAAATACAGACGGCACCCCTGTGGGCTCCGGGAACCGCCGCAAAGCTTGCGCCGGGACAAAGAGCCGTGTGGGACAGTCGCGTTACCGTTCATGCCGGAACGGAGGCGCGCATGCCCATTCGATCTGACGATCTGGTCGACGACGTCATGAGCAAATCACCGCGGACGATCAGGGTTTTTCTTCAATTCAGGATGCGCTGCGTCGGCTGTCCGATCGCCTGCTTCCACACCGTGGACGATGCCTGCCGCGAGCATGGCGTCGACCGCGCCGCTTTTCTGGCGGCGCTGCGCGCCTGCGCATGATCCGCGGGTTTTCGTGACGGACGCGCGCACTGGAATATGCGAGGGCGTTACGCAGCGTTTTTGCGCGCGATGGGCGCAGCCGGTGCGGCAATCTCGACGTTCGGACCGACCGTGAAGGTGTTGCGGCCGAGCGCCTTGGACTCGTAGAGCGCCGCATCGGCCGCCTCGATCAGCCACGCCGGCGTCGCGGTCGTACGCCCCGGACGCCAGGACGCCACTCCGGCGCTCAGCGTCACGACGCCGAGCGGGCCGGCCTCGTGACGGATGGCGAGCGTGCGGATGGCGGCCTGCATGTCGCCGACGATCTGGACGGCGCCGGCAGTGTCCGTTTCCGGGAGCAGGATCGCAAATTCCTCGCCGCCATAGCGCGCGGCCATGTCGCCCGGCCGGCGCAACACGCCCCGCAGCGCGGCGCTGATGGCGCGCAGGCAAGCGTCGCCCGCCGGATGACCATATCGGTCGTTGAAGGTCTTGAAGAGGTCGATATCCACCATGATCAGCGACAGCGGCTGCCCGTTGCGCGCCGCGCGCCGGAATTCGCGCTCGATCGTCTCGTTGAAGCAGCGGCGATTGGCCAGCCCCGTCAGTTCGTCGCACAGGGCCTGGAGCCGCGTGGCCCGATTGGCCTGATCGACCCGATAGCCCAGCACGCCGATGACCATCAGGATGCTCAGCACGATTGCGCCATGCACGCGCAGCTGGCCGTACCATTCGCTCAACACCGTCGAGCTGTTCTCGGCGACCATGGCGGTCATCGGATAATGCGGCAGATGGCTGGACGCCCCGACCCGGTAGCGGCTGTCCTCGGGCGACAGATATTCGAGCGCGCCGGCGGGCGCTGCGGCCAGCGCCGCGAGTTCGCCGTCGCCGAAGGAATCGGGACTGCTGGCGAGCAGCATGCCGTTGTCCGCGACCAGGCTGATGAACCCGCCGGACTTGAGCTGGACCGTTTCGAACAGCTTGCGGAAGAACTCCATCGACACGCTGGACACCACGACCCCGGCAAAGCTGCCATCGCTGGCATTGATCCGGCGCGACAACGTGATGTTGACCGATCCGTCGACCTTGCTCTTGACCGGCTGCCCGATGAAGACGTCGCTGGTGTCATGGCTGCTGAGAAAGCGGAAATAGTCGCGTTCGCGGTAATTCAGGCCGACCGGATGCAGAAACAGCGATTTGACGATGGCGTTGCCGTCCTTGTCGGTCAGGCCCATTTCGTGGATCGCCGGCAGCGCCGAGGCGAGCGACGTCATCAGCCCGTAGAGGCGTTGCAGGGTCTCGGGGTTCACGCCCTCGACCTCGACCCGCTGCACCAGAGTGGCGACGACGGTATCGGCCGTCTTGAGCGTGGTCTCGATCTGCTGCGACAGCGATTCGGCCAGACTCGCCGTCACGATATTGGCGCTGTGCAGGCTGGCCTCGCGCACACGCCAGATTTGCCAGGCCTCGATACCGACCAGGGCCGCGGACAGGCAGAGCGCGAAGGCGATGGTCCAGCTCAGCCAGGACGAACGCAGCAAGGCCGGTATGGTTTTGGGCGAACCGGGCGCGTGGGCGGTGTCAATTGTCATGATGCGCCGACGCTAGCGCCAATAAACCCAAGGCATAACTAACGGGGCCGGATAAAATTCTGTATTGCTAACAACCTCGATCCGTATTGCCCTTCATTTTAACGTTCGCGACCCATTGCCCGCCGTTGAAGGCCGGCGATGTCCGTTCGGCCCCCAAGCGGAGGTGAATCCGCAGCATTGGCGGCCTCGCCGCCGTCACGGCCGGGTCGGCGGTTCGCTTTCGCCGGCAGCTTCTTCGGCCAGCACGACCAGCTTGTGAGGCTCGCGCAGCACGATGCGCTGCCGGCCGCCCTCGACCAGCCCGCGGCTCTCCCAGTTGCTCAGGATCCGGCTGACGGTATGCAGCGTGGTGCCGGTCATTTGCGCGATGTCCTGCCGGCTGATCGGAAAGCCGATCTCGACGCCGCGTTCGACCTTGTGTCCGGACTGCTTGGCGAGCCGAAGCAATGCGTTGGCGACGCGTTGTTCGACCTGTTGCGTCGACATCTCGACGACGCGGGTATGGGTTTCCTGCAGCCGGCTGCCGACGGTCTGCAATGTGTTGGTTGCGAGAGCCGGAAAGCGCGACACCAGGCGCGGCCATGTCGCCGACGGCCATGCCAGCGCGACGCTGTCGTCGACCGCCGTGGCGGTGGCGGGATAGCGCTGCAGCCCGATCGCCATCGCAACGCCGAAGGTCTCGCCGGGCACGACATAGCGCACCACGACCTGTTCCCCCATCGGCGTGGTCTTGCTGGCGCGGACATGGCCATGCAGCAGCACGAAGAAGGAATGGGCGTCTTCGCCCTGCTCGAATACGTTGCTGTTTTTGGCAAAGCGCAGCGAGCGGGCCTCGCGCAGGATCTCATCGAGTTCCTCGGTGCCCAAACCTGCAAACAGCGGCAGGTCGGCAACCAGCGAATGATCGACCGTGGCCATGTTCCCCCGTTCCGCGAATTTCAATCGAATCTAGACGTCGATTGCGGTTCCCGATCAAGCGGAAGTTTGCGCTGGCGCAACAACCGCACTCGGAATTTCCCTAAATAGAGTGTGCTGGCCGGCTTTGCGACGCGTGCGCCGCCCGGACCGCAGCAAGGTGGAACCATGATCGGGCAACGGCCGTGACCGCAACTCCGCAGAGGCGAACTTATGAGGGGCTTCCGCTGTTCTCCTACGGCTTCCGGCCGTTCTTCCTGCTGGGATCGATCTATGCGGGCCTGGCGATTCTGGTCTGGCTGCCGGTGTTCCTTGGCGAGATCACGCTGACCTCGGCCTTTGCGCCGCGCGACTGGCACGTCCACGAGATGCTGTTCGGCTATCTGCCGGCGGTGATTACCGGGTTCCTGTTCACGGCGATCCCGAACTGGACCGGACGGTTGCCGATCCAGGGCAAGCCGCTGATGGTCCTGGTCGCGGTCTGGCTGGCGGGCCGCGTCTGCGTGACGTTCTCGGCGCACACCGGCTGGCTGATTGCGATGCTGGTGGATACCGGCTTTCTGTTGCTGGTCGCGGCGGCGGCCGCCCGCGAAATCCTCGCCGGCCGCAACTGGCGAAATCTCAATGTGGTGATGGTGCTGCTGCTGCTGCTGGCGAGCAATGTCGCCTTTCACCTCGAGGCGCATTTTCACGGCGCGGCCGACATCGCCATCCGCTTCGGCATCGCGGTGGTGGTATTGCTGATCGCGCTGATCGGCGGGCGTATCGTTCCGAGCTTCACCCGCAACTGGCTGGTGCGCGAAAATCCCGGCCGCCTGCCGGTGCCGTTCGGCCGCTTCGACATCATCGTCATTGCCGTCGGCGCGCTGGCGTCATTGGGCTGGGTCGTCAGCCCGACCGGCGATCTCACCGGCGGCGCCCTCGCACTGGCCGGATTGCTGCATCTGGTGCGGCTCGGACGCTGGGCCGGGGACCGGACCTGGCGCGAGCGGCTGCTGCTCATCCTGCACGTCGGCTATGCCTTCATACCCCTTGGATTCCTGCTCAATGCCGCGTCGGCTTTCGCGCTGGTTCCGGTCGGCGCCGGGATTCACGCCTGGATGGTGGGGGCTGCGGGCATCATGACGCTCGCGGTCATGAGCCGCGCGACGCTCGGACACACCGGCCAGCCGCTCACCGCTTCGCTCGCCACCCAGGCGATCTATGCCGCGGTCGTCGTCGCGGCGGTGTCGCGCATCTGCGCGGCGATCGCTCCCGCCCACAGCGACCCGTTGCTGCACCTTGCCGCATTTGCCTGGGCGGCCGCCTTCTTCGGATTCGCCCTCGCCTATGGGCCGCTGCTGATTGGCGGCAACCGGCGCGCGCGGTCGGCGCGGAAGGCGGCGGCGCAAGGCTGAAGACGGCGAATTATTCCCTGTTGTCTGGTATGAAGGGGTGGCCGTCCTTCGGATAGCACAACGGGCAAACGAGCCGATCATGACTGGCGTCAGCACAAGAGCCCACTGGGAGAACGTCTATACCTCCAAGGGCGAAACAGAAGTCAGCTGGTTCCAGGAAGAACCCGCACCGTCGCTTGAACTGATCGCGCTCGCGGGCCTTCCCGAAGGCGCGTCCATCATCGATATCGGAGGCGGCGCGTCGCGGCTGGTCGATATCCTTGTCGCGCGGAATTTCGGGCCGATTGCGGTTCTGGATCTGTCCGCCGCCGCGCTTGAGGCGGCGAGGACGCGTCTTGGCGCCAAGGCAGCCGGCGTGCAATGGGTGACGGCCGATATCACCACCTGGGAGCCGACCCAGACTTACGATCTGTGGCACGACCGTGCCGCGTTTCATTTCCTGACCGACCCGGCCGATCGATCCGCTTACGTCGAGCGGCTGAAAAAGGCCGTCAAGCGCGGCGGCCATGTCGTGATCGGCACCTTTGCCCTGGACGGACCGGAGAAGTGCAGCGGATTGCCGATCGTCCGCTACGATGCAGCCTCTTTGTCGAAAGTGCTCGGGGCCGATTTCAAGCTGATCGACGCGCGCCGGCATGACCACGCCACGCCGTGGGGCGCGGTGCAGCGATTTCAGTTCAGCACGTTTCGGCGGAACTGAATAACGCTGAGAGTCGATCGATCGCCGTCGAGGCGCGGCTCAGGCCTTCGCCATCGCCTGCGAAAACACCACTTCGATCAGCGTGCCGGAGCGCGCGCCCGTCCTGATATGGAATTGCGCGCGGTTGGCTTCGACCAGCGCCTTGGTCAGCGAAAGGCTGACGCCGGAGCCGTCCGCCGCCTGATCCGAGGGGGCCTGCGTCCGGAACGGCTCCAGCGCGGCGGCGACTTCGTTGTCGTTGAGCCCGTGGCCGGTATCGCGGACCCTCAGCACCACCTCGCCGAAATCCGTCAGCGCGGTGGAGACGATGACCTGGCCGCCGGCATTGGCCAGATGCATCGAATTGCCGATCAGGTTCAGCGTGATCTGCCGCAACGCGCGGGCGTCGGCGACCACCGGCGGCAACATATGCGCCAGCGAGGTGCGGATGATGATGCGTTCGCGATTGGCCTGCGGCTGCATCACCGCGACGCAACTCTCGACGATGTCGTTGAGGTTCTGGTTGGCGAAGGCGAGATCGAGCTTGCCGGTCTCGATCCGGCTGAGATCGGTGAGGTCGTTGATGATGGCGATCACGCGCTCGCCGGAGGCGCGAATGTCCTTCATGTATTCGACGTAACGCTCGTTGCCGAGTGCGCCGAACCGCTCGCCGATCATCACTTCGGCAAATCCGATGATGGCGTTGAGCGGGGTACGGACCTCATGGCTGATCCGCGCCAGCAGGTCGGCCCTGGCGTTCGCCGAGCGATCGGCCAGCCGCCGCGCCTCGCGCAGTTCGCTTTCGCTGTTCTTGGTCTGCGAGAGATCGCGGAACACGGCGAAGAAATTCGGGCCGTCGGCCCGGGTCCGCCCCATGGTCATCGACAGCGGGATCAGGCCGCCGCCGCGGACGCGGCCCAGCACTTCGCGGCCGTGATCGAGCAGGCTGGCGACGCCGGTGCCCTTGATGGCGCCGAGATACTCCCTGACGGCGGGCTGGCTCTCCGGCGCGAACAGCTCGGCGAGATTGCGCTGCACCAGTTCCGTGCCGTCATGGCCGAACAGCGCTTCGGCGCTGCGGTTGCACGAATTGATGTGGCCCTCGGCGTCGAACATCACAATGCCTTCGGCCGTGGTGTCGAGGATGGCGCCGAGTTCCTCGGCATCGGCGTGGCCGACGGCGGATGGCGCCGGCGCGGCAGGGCCGATCGCGGCGGCGACGCTTGCGCTTTCCAGGCCTGCGCCAGCCGTGCCGGCGCCGGAGAAAATCAGGGCCAGCGCGGAGTCGTCGTCCCAGCCGATGGTGTAGAGGCGCGCCTCGATCGCCGACGCGGCAGCGTGTTCGCTCGGGGCTTGCGGCGCGGAAATCGTCACCGGCGTGCCGGTGTCCGATGTGCTGCTGGCGCTGGAGACGCCGGGCTCGACATAGAGCGCGTCGATACCGCCGGCCTGCTCCAGGTGATGAAGGCTCGGATAGCCGATGCGCTGAAGGAACGCCGGATTCGCATAGAGCAGCCGGTCGAGCCGGTAGATCAGGACGCCGACGGGCAGCAGATCGAGCAGCATCCTGTCGCGCCGGGTCTCGCCGCGCGGCGGCGGCTCGGGACGCGTCAGCCAGCCGGGTTGTTCGGCGATCAGCCC
>JBAVEE010001001.1:0-20345 GCA_049587575.1 Bradyrhizobium sp. | reverse complement strand
CTGCTTCTTTAGTAGTCCCGGAAGCGCATCAGTCGCCGCTGATGATGTCGCCGAACAGTTCCCATTTCTCGCCCTTGAAGCGCATCATCTGAAGCTGCTTGATCGGGGCGAAGTCGGTCGCCGAGGTGTTGATCTTGACGCCGGGCAGCAGCGTGTCGGGCACAAAGTCCTTCAGGCTCGCGGCCTGCTTCATGATGTTTTCGCGGGTCAGATTGTCGCCGCTCATTTCCAGCACCTTCACCATGGTCTGCGCCGCGCCGTATCCGTACACGACCGAGCCATCGAGCCTGTTGCCGTCCGGATAATATTTCGCGAGGAATGCATAGAATTTCTTCATGCCGGGATCGTTGTCCCACTGCGAATCGGCGCCGTCCTTGGCATAGGCGGCCGAGAGAATGCCTTGCGAATTCTCAAAGCCGGCTGGCTTGATCACGCCGCCGACGGAAGCCGAGACGTTGACCACGATGTGCAGCGGCTTCCACTCGATCTCCGCCATCTTCTTGATCGACTGCGCCGCGAATTTCGGCGTGGTGATGCTCAGGAAGACGTTGGCGCCCGAGGCCCTGAGCTTGACGATGTGGTTGTCGATCGTCGGCTCCGAGGTCTCGTAACTTTCCTCGGCAACGATCATCGATGCCTTGGCCCCCAGCCCGTCCTTCAGGCCCTTCAAATAGTCCTTGCCGAAATCGTCGTTCTGATAGAGCACCGAGATCTTGGCGTCCGGCTTCTCCTTCATCAGGTACTTGGCGTAAATCCGCGCTTCGCTCTGGTAGCTGGGCTGCCAGCCCATGGTCCACGGGAAATCCTTGGGGTCGTTCCACTTGGAGGCGCCGGTGGCGACGAACAGCTGCGGCACCTTTTTGGCGTTCATATATTTCTGGATCGCCGAATTGGACGGCGTGCCGAGCGAATTGAAGATCAGCAGGACCTCATCGCTCTCGACCAGCTTGCGGGCCTGCTCGACCGCCTTCGGCGGGCTGTAGCCGTCGTCATAGCTGATGAAGTTGATCTTGCGGCCGTTGATACCGCCCTCGGCGTTGATCTTGTTGAAATAGGCGGCCTCGGTCTTGCCGATCACACCATAGGCGGATGCCGGGCCGCTATAGGGCATGATGTTGCCGATCTTGATTTCGGTATCGGTGGCGCCCGTGTCATATTTTTTCTGGGCCAGCGCGCTGCCGGCGGTCGCGGTCAGGGCGATGACGGTCGTTGAGAACGCGGCGATCAGCAAGGTTGTTCTTGAAAGCATGTTTTCTCCTTGGCTTCTTTCTGGTTTTTGTTTTCTTTAGCTTTTCTTGAGTTTGCCGAGCAGTCGCTCGGCAAACGTGGCGACCTGCCTTGCGCCGTGCGGCACCAGGAAGATGACGAGAAACAGCAGGACGCCGAATACGGCGCCGGAAAGTCCCTTGGATATTCCTTCTGCGATGTTCGGGACGAAGATGATGAATGCCGAACCGACGATCGACCCCGGCAGCCATCCCACGCCGCCGACGACCATGCCCAGAAACAGCGAGATCGCGAGCGTGATGGTGTAGCCGTCCGGCGCGACGAACTGCACGGCGATCGCGCCGAGGCCGCCGGCTACCCCGGTGATACCGGCCGAGACGCCGAACGCCAGCGTCTTGTACAGCGCGACGTCGATGCCCATGGCGGAGGCCGCGATCTCGTTGTCGCGGATCGCCATGAAGGCGCGTCCCGAACGCGACTTCAGAAGGTTGACGGAGAAAATATAGATCGCGACCGTGATCACCAGCGTGAAGTAATACAGCCACATGTCCTGCGACATCGGCAGGCCGAACGGCGCATCCGGCTTGGTCACCACCAGGCCCTGCACGCCGCCGGTCCAGGCTTCGAACACCCCGAGCTTCAAAAGCTGCGGCATCGCGGTCGCCAATGCGAAGGTCGCCAGCGCCAGATAGACCCCGGAGAGCCGCAGTGCCGGCTGGCCGAACAGGAATCCGAAACCGAAGCAGACGACGCCGGCCACCGGCAGCGTCAGGGCGTAGTTCATGCCGGCATGTTCTATCAGAATCGCCGACGTGTAGGCGCCGACCGCGTAGAACGCGCTTTGTCCCAGCGAAAACTGCCCGCTGCCCCCGGTCAGGATGTTCAGCGCCAGAACGGCGAGGCCGTAGATCAGGAGCATCGTCAACTGGAAGATGATGAAGTTCTTCACGAACAGCGGCACCAGGATCAGCAATGCCAGCATGGCCAGCGAAGTCCCGAGGCCGAGCGTCATGGCCCTCTTGGGAACGGCTTCGACGGCGGGCGCCTCGGTGACGGTTTCCTGCATGGCGCTCATGATCAAACTCGCTTCACGATAGGCCGGCCAAACAGTCCGGCCGGCTTGACGACCAGCACGGTGATGATCACCGCCAGCGCGATCGGCAGTTTCAGTTCATTGCCGACGCCGGGGATGTAGGTGCCGGCGAGGTTTTCGAAGATGCCGACCAAAAAGCCGCCGATCACCGCGCCGAACGGGCTGGTCAGGCCGCCAAGCACGGCGGCGGCGAAACCGTAGATCAGCACGCCCAACATCATGTTCGGTTCCAGAAACACCACCGGCGCGATCATCATGCCGGCGATCGAGCCGATCGCGGCCGCCATGCCCCAGCCGAGCGCGATCATCCATGAGGTGTTGATGCCGACCAGCCGTGCCGATTCGGGCACCGACGCCGCGGCTCGCATCGCAAGGCCCACCCGCGTGAACTGAAAGAACAGATAGAGCAGAACCAGCAGCAGCACCGTGACGCCGATCATGCCGGCCTGGTGGGTCGAGATCAGCTGACTGCCGAGAAACGGCGAAGACCCGAACGGCGTCGGATACTGCTTGATGGTGAAATCCCAGATCAGCCCGGCAAAGCTGTTGAGGATCGCGTACAGCGCGATGAAGCCGGCGACGTTGGTCAGGATCGGCGCTTTCGCCAGCGGCTTGAACAGCAGCCGCTCGATGGCGATGCCGCCGGCGAACGATATCCCCAGCGTGAGCACGAATGCCGCCCAATAGGGCACGCCCCACTGCATCAGCTGCCAGGAGATGAAGGTCGAGAACATCGCCATTTCGCCCTGGGCGAAATTGAGGTGATCGATCGCCTGGTAGATCATGACGACGGCAAGCGCCATGCAGGCGTAGATCGCGCCGGTGGAAATGCCGGCCAGGATCTGATTGGTAAAAAGCTCCATGGCCGTGCTCCTCAATAGCCCAGATAGGATTTGCGGACATCTTCGTTATTCGCGATCTCGGCGGCGCTGCCCGACATCACGATGCGTCCGGTCTCGATCACGTAGGCCTGATCGGCGATTTCCAGGGCCAGCTGCGCGTTCTGCTCGACCACCAGAATGGTGACTTTCTCCTCGCGATTGATCTTGCCGAGAATCTTGAACAGGTCGCGCACGATCAGCGGCGCCAGGCCGAACGAGGGTTCGTCGAGCAGCATCAGTCTCGGGCGCAGCATCAGCGCGCGGGCGACCGCGAGCATCTGCTGTTCGCCGCCCGAAAGCGTGCCCGCCTGCTGGGTATACCGCTGTTTCAGGACCGGGAAATGGTCGTACATGCGCCCGATATCTGACGCCACGCCGGCCTTGTCGCGTCGCGTGATGGCGCCAAGCTGGAGGTTTTCCTCCACCGTCAGGGTCGTGAAGGTGCCGCGGCCCTGCGGCACATGGGCGATGCCGAGCCGGACGATGTTTTCGGTCGAACGGCCGGAAAGGGGAGCGCCGTCGAATTCGATCGCGCCGGTGGTACGCACCATGTTGCAGATCGCGCGCAGGGTGGTGGTCTTGCCGGCGCCGTTGGCGCCGAGCAGCGTGGTCACGCTTCCCTCATTGAGGGCGAACGCAAGGCCGTGCAGCGCCTGGACCTGGCCATAATAGGCATTGAGATCCCGGATATTGAGCATCGCCGTCATGAATCCTTGCTCCCCAGATAGGCCTTGATGACATCCGGGTCGGACTGCACCACGGCCGGGGTTCCCTCGGCGAGCTTGCGGCCAAAATTCAACGCCACCACATGGTCGGCGATCGACATCACCAGGCCCATGTGGTGTTCGACGAGCAGGACCGTCACGTTGCGGTCGTCGCGAATCCGGCGGATCAGGTCGCCCAGCGCGTAGACCTCCTCGTGGTTGAGACCGCCGGCAGGTTCATCGAGCAGCAGGATCTTCGGATCGGCAGCGAGCGCGCGCGCCAGTTCCACGCGCTTCTGGGTTCCGAACGGCAGGCCGGAAACCGTGACATGGGCGACGTCCTCGAGCGCCAGATAGTCCAGGATTTCGTGGACGCGCTTGTTGAGCGCGGCCTCGCCGCGGCGAACCCAGGGGAGTCTCAGCGAGTCGCTGATGATGTCGCTGTTGGTACGGGAATGGGCGCCGACCCGAACGTTGTCGAGCACCGAAAGATTTGG
The DNA here is from genome assembly GCA_049587575.1 of Bradyrhizobium sp. GTDB lineage: Bacteria > Pseudomonadota > Alphaproteobacteria > Rhizobiales > Xanthobacteraceae > Bradyrhizobium. Next base: position 15,943 of record JBAVEE010001001.1, on the reverse strand, counting down.
AAACAGGGCGACGTTCTGGAACGTGCGTCCGATGCCGATTTCGGCGATCCGGTGCGGCCGACGCCTCAGGATGCTCTCGCCTTCCAGCAGAATATCGCCCGCGCTCGGCTGGTAGAGCCGGCTCAGGCAGTTGAACAGCGTGGTCTTGCCGGCGCCGTTCGGTCCGATCAGACCCAGGATCTGGCCCTGGTGCATGTCGAACGACACGCCGTTCAGCGCAATGATGCCGCCGAACACGACGCTGACGTCGCAAACCGCAAGCAGAGGCGATGTTCCCTGCGTCAGCCGGGTCTGCGTCATCGCGCCCCGCACCGATCGTTCATTGCGCCGGAACGACCACGCCGATCGGTTGCCCGATCACAACGGCAAAGGCTATCGGATCCCCTCAACCTCACGCGCAACTCTCCCTCCTGCTTTCAATTTTTTGCTTTCTTGTTTTTCTGATTGCGGCGCCATTCCACCGAGCGCGGCTTCGATGTTTCTTACCATCGCCACCAGACGCGGTCCAATGTCGCTGCGCAGCCTATCTTCCGTGAAACGGAATGCCGGCGCACCACAGTTAAACGCATAAGGACCGGTTCCGTCATTAAGCTTTAGTGCTACGCCGACCGCGTGGATGTCGTCGTGCCACTCGCCCGCCGAGATTGCAAAGCCGTGATTTGCGACGGTCTCGCCGGCGCGTTCGATGCCGTCGCGCATCCTGGCCCAGCGGCTGCCATAGTGCTCGCGCAAGTCGCGCAACAATGCAGCGCGCTCGTCATCCGGCAGCGCCCAGATATACGCCCGGCCCATTGCCGTCGTGGCGATCGGAATCCGCGAGCCGACGTCCAGTTGAACGCCGAGCGTCATGCCGCGACTCTGTCCGAAATAGATCATGCTGAGACGGTCGCGCCCGCCGACCGCCACCGCTCCGCCGGTCTCGCGCATCAATTCTTCGCGATAGGGCTCGGACAAATGCCGGACGCCGAGATTGGCCAGCGCCGCGTAGCCGAGCGCCATCGCCGCGGGCGCCAGCTGATACTTCTCGAACCGCGGAACCGGTGTAAGGTAACCTAGTCTGGTGAGGGTATAGGTCAGCCTGGAGACGGTCGGCTTCGGCAGGTTCGTGCGGGCGGCAATCTCCTGGTTGCCAAGAAGCCCGTCGTTGGGCTGGAATGCGCGCAACACATCAAGTCCGCGGGAAAGCGCGACGACGAAGCTGCGATCGGTCGCCACTTTCTTGCCTGGACGCTTCATGGCCTGCTGTTGCCGCCGCTCACGCGGACCCTCGTTGACAACGGACGTGCTTCAAAATAACCCTCGCTGTCAAGATGCGGAATTTAATTCCGCAATGCGAAATTCAAAAGAACAAGCCATCGAGGGAGATTCCCGTGAACGAAGTGGTCAGGCTCGAGCGTCGTGATGTCATTGCCATCGTCACGATCGACAGTCCTCCGGTGAATGCGCTGAGCGCTGCGGTGCGGGGCGGCATTCTGGAGTGCGTCAAGAGCGCCATCGCCGATCCGGAAGTGAAGGCGATCGTGCTGACCTGTGCCGGCCGCACCTTTATTGCCGGCGCCGACATCACCGAATTCGGCAAACCGCCGAAACCGCCGGGCCTCAACGAGGTGCTAAGTGAGATCGAGAACTCGCCGAAGCCGATCATTGCCGCCATTCATGGCACGGCGCTGGGAGGCGGCCTCGAAGTCGCGCTCGCCTGCCACTTCCGCGTTGCGACCAAGGACGCGCGTCTGGGCCTGCCCGAGGTGAAACTCGGCCTGCTGCCGGGTGCGGGCGGAACGCAGCGCCTGCCGCGCGCGGTCGGTCCCGAACTCGCGGTCAAGATGATCGTCGGTGGCGATCCGATTTCCGCAGGCGAAGCGCTCAAGAACGGCCTGATCGAGGAAATCGTCGAAGGTCCCGCCATCGGCGGCGAGAGCTTTGCCCGCAAGGTGCTGGCGGAAAAGCGTCCGTTGCGGAGGCTGCGGGACGACGACAGCAAGCTCGCGGCGGCAAAAGCCGACCGTTCGATCTTCACCAACGCGGTCGCGGCCCTGACCAAGAAGGCGCGCGGGCTGGAAGCGCCGTTCGCCGCCGCCGACGCGGTGGGCGCCGCGATCGACCTGCCGTTCGATGAGGGATTGAAGAAGGAGCGCGCGAGCTTTCTCAAGCTGGTGTCGGGCGATCAGTCCAAGGCGCAGCGTTACGCATTCTTCTCGGAGCGCGAAGCCGCAAAGATCGCCGGCGTTCCGGAAGGGACAAAGCCGCGCAATGTCGAGCGCGTCGCCATCATCGGCGCCGGCACCATGGGCGGCGGCATCGCGATGTCGTTTGCCAACGCCGGCATCCCGGTGACGCTGATCGAGACCGGCGAAGAACAGCTCAAGCGCGGCATGGGCGTGATGCAGAAGAATTACGAGGCCACCGCCGCGCGCGGCGGAATCCCCGCGGACGCGCCCGCCAGGCGCATGGGCCTGATCAACGGCGTGGTCGGGCTGGAGCACGTGAAGGATGCCGACCTGATCATCGAGGCGGTGTTCGAGACCATGGCGATCAAGAAGGAAGTCTTCACCGCGCTCGACAAGTTCGCCAAGCCCGGCGCGGTGCTCGCCTCCAACACCTCCTATCTCAACATCGATGAAATCGCCAAGGTCACAAAGCGTCCGCAGGACGTGCTCGGCATGCACTTCTTCTCGCCGGCCAATGTGATGAAGCTGTGCGAGATCGTGCGCGCGGAAAAGACCGCGCCGGATGCGCTGACCACCGCCGTCGCGGTAGCGCGCAAAATTGCAAAGGTGCCGGCGGTGGTCGGCGTCTGCGACGGTTTTGTCGGCAATCGCATGCTGGCGCAGCGCGGCAAGCAGGCGGAAAAGCTGCTGTTCGAAGGCGCGTTGCCGCAGCAGGTCGATGCCGTCGTGACCAAATTCGGCATGCCGATGGGGCCGTTTGCGATGGGCGATCTTGCCGGCCTCGATATCGGCTGGCGTTCGCGCAAGGATCGCGGCATCAAGTCGGAAATCGCCGACGCGCTGTGCGAAGCCGGCCGTTTCGGCCAGAAGACCGGCAAGGGCTATTACAAATACGAGGCGGGGTCGCGCGCGCCGCTGCCCGATCCCGAAGTCGAGAAGCTGATCGACGAGACGTTGCTCAGGCTCGGCCGCAAGCGCCGCGTGGTCAGCGACGACGAAATCCTCGAGCGCATGATGTATCCGATGATCAACGAGGGTGCGCGGATTCTCGAGGAGAAGATCGCGGCGCGTCCGAGCGACATCGACGTGATCTGGCTCTATGGCTATGGCTGGCCGGTCTATCGCGGCGGCCCGATGTTCTATGCCGATCAGGTGGGCTTGAAGCACATCGCCGAGCGCCTGGCGTACTATGCCAAGGAGACGAATGATCCTTCGCTGGAACCGGCGCCGCTGATCAAGCGCCTTGCGGCGGAAGGCAAGACCTTCGCATCGCTGGCGGCGACATCGAAAGCGGCGTGATGGGGACGACGCCTCTTGCCGCGCTCGGTTTCACCTCTCCCATAGGGAGAGGTCGGATCGCCCTTGCGATCGGGGTGAGGGGTTACGGCCCATCGACAGACCGTACCCCCTTACCCCAACCCTCTCCCCGTGGGAGAGGGAGTCTCCACCGAACCGTGGGGCCCTGAAGAATGCATCCCGGCGAAAAATTCTATCCGCAAGGCGTCCACTGGGACGATCCGATCGCGCGCGGCACGCTGCCGGATTTGTTGTCGAAGGCCGCAGCGGAATTCGCCGCGCGGCCGGCGATCGAATTTCGCGACCGCGCCGTCAGCTACGCCGAACTGGAGGCGCTGGTCGAGGTCGCGGCCGCGGCGTATCTCGCCGCAGGCTACGGCAAGAACACGTCGGTGGCGCTGTTCCACGGCAACTCGCCCGATCATCCCGTGAATTTCTTCGGCGCGCTGAAAGCCGGCGCGCGTGTCGTGCATCTTTCCCCGCTCGACGGCGAACGCGCGTTGTCCCATAAATTGAGCGACAGCGGCGCGCGCATTCTCGTCACCAGCGATCTCGCGGCGCTGTTGCCGACGGCGTTGAAGTTCCTCGAGAAAGGCCTGCTCGATCGCCTGATCGTCTGCGAGGACGACCATTGGGGCGCGGTCGGCAATCCGCACACGCCGATCCCGGATCACCCTGCGATCACGACCTTTGCGGCCTTCGTGCGAGGTGCGAGCAAGCCGGCGCAGTGGCCGCAGATCTCGCCCGATGACATCGCCCTGTTGCAATATACCGGCGGCACCACCGGGTTGCCGAAAGGCGCGATGCTGAGCCATGGCAACCTGACGTCCGCGGTGTCGATCTATGACGTCTGGGGCAAGCCGGCGCGGATCGAGCGCAACGCCATCGAACGCGTGATCTGCGTGCTGCCGCTGTTTCATATCTTCGCGCTGTCGGTGGTGATGCTGTCGTCGATCCGGCGCGGCAATTTGATCTCGCTGCACCAGCGCTTCGACGTCGAGGCCGTAATGCGCGACATCGAGGTCAAGCGCGCGACCGCGTTTCCCGGCGTGCCCACGATGTGGATCGCGATTGCGAGCCTTCCAGATCTCGACAAGCGCGATCTTTCCTCTCTGGCAAGCTGCGGGTCCGGCGGCGCGCCGTTGCCGGTCGAGGTCGCGAAAATCTTCGAGCGCAAGGTCGGCATGAAGCTGAAGAGCGGCTGGGGCATGACCGAGACCTGTTCGCCGGGCACCGGCCATCCGCAGGACGGACCGGACAAGCCGGGCTCGATCGGGCTGATGCTGCCCGGCGTCGAAATGGACGTGGTCGCGCTCGACGATCCCGGCAAAGTCCTGGCCCCCGGCGAAGTCGGCGAAATCCGGATTCGAGGGCCGAACGTCACCAGGGGCTACTGGAACCGGCCAACGGAAACCGCCGAAGCCTTTGTCGGCGACCGTTTCCTGACCGGCGATATCGGCTATATGGACAGCGACGGCTATTTCTATCTGGTCGACCGCAAGAAGGACATGATCATCTCCGGCGGCTTCAACGTCTATCCGCAGATGATCGAGCAGGCGATCTATGAACATCCAGCGGTGCAGGAAGTGATCGTGATCGGCATTCCCGACGATTACCGCGGCGAGGCGGCGAAGGCCTTTGTCAAGCTGCGCGCCGGCGCCAGTCCGTTCTCGCTCGACGAACTGAAGGCGTTCCTGGCCGGCAAGCTCGGCAAGCACGAAATTCCCGCCGCGCTCGATTTCGTCGATGAACTGCCGCGGACCCCGGTCGGCAAACTCTCGCGTCATGAATTGCGCAATCAGCGATCCTCGCCACATCCCGCGCCGCCCAGACAACAACAACTCGCAACAGGAGGTCGCTCATGACCGATGCCGTTATCGTCTCCACCGCCCGCACCCCGATCGGCAAGGCCTATCGCGGCGCGCTCAACGCCACCGAAGGGGCAACCCTGTTCGGTCACGCCATCGGCGAGGCCGTCGCACGCGCCAAGGTCGATCCCAGGGAGGTCGAGGACGTCGTGATGGGCGCCGCCCTGCAGCAGGGCTCGACCGGCGGCAACATCGCGCGCAAGGCGCTGTTGCGCGCCGGCCTGCCGGTGACCGTCGGCGGCACCACGATCGACCGGCAATGCGCCTCGGGCCTGCAGGCGATCGCGCTGGCGGCGCGCTCGGTGATTTTCGACGGCGTCGAGATCGCGGTCGGCGGCGGCGGCGAATCCATCAGCCTGGTGCAGAACGACAAGATGAATGCGTTTCACGCGCAGGATCCCGCGCTGCTGAAGATCAAGGGCGAAGTCTACATGCCGATGATCGACACCGCCGAAGTCGTCGCCAAGCGCTACGGCATTTCGCGCGAGCGGCAGGACGAATACTCGCTGGAGAGCCAGCGCCGGGTCGCCGCCGCGCAGCAGGGCGGCAAGTTCAACGACGAAATCGCCCCGATCACCACCATGATGGGCGTCGCCGACAAGGCGACCGGCGAAATCTCCTTCAAGCAGGTCACGCTGTCGAAGGACGAAGGTCCGCGGCCGGAAACCACCGCCGAAGGCCTTGCCGGCCTCAAGCCGGTGCGCGGCGACGGCTTTACGATTACCGCGGGCAATGCCAGCCAGCTGTCTGACGGCGCCAGCGCCACCGTGATCATGAGCGACAAGGAGGCATCGAAGCGCGGCCTGAAGCCGCTCGGTATCTTCCGCGGCTTTGTCGCCGCCGGCTGCGAGCCCGACGAGATGGGCATCGGTCCGGTGTTCGCGGTGCCGCGCCTGCTCAAGCGCCACGGCCTGAAGGTCGACGATATCGATCTCTGGGAGTTGAACGAGGCGTTCGCGGTGCAGGTGATCTATTGCCGCGACAAGCTCGGCATCGATCCGGAGAAGATCAACGTCGACGGCGGCGCGATCGCGGTCGGCCATCCCTATGGCATGTCGGGCGCGCGTCTCACCGGTCACGCCTTGATCGAGGGCCGCCGCCGCAAGGCCAAATACGCCGTCGTGACCATGTGCGTCGGCGGCGGCATGGGTGCGGCCGGCTTGTTCGAGATTTTGCAATAACCTGTCATTCCGGACAGGCGCGGCGCCTGATCCGGAATCTCGAGATTGCGATAACGACAATGAGATTCCGGGTTCGCGTTTTCAACGCGCCCCGGAATGTCGAAAAACTCACAGGGCCGCGCAAGCAGGCTGTCTTCACAGGAGGATCCGATGGATCTCAGCTTCAGCAAGGAAGAAGTGGCGTTTCGCGACGAGGTGCGGGCCTTCTTCAGGGACAACGTGCCGCCGGCGACGCGGTTGAAATTGCAGGAGGGCCGTCATCTCTCGAAGCAGGAGATGATCGACTGGTGGCGCATCCTCAACAGGAAGGGTTGGGGCGTGTCGCACTGGCCTACGGAATATGGCGGAACGGGCTGGAGCTCGGTGCAGCACTACATCTTCAACGAGGAGCTGCAGATGGCGCCGGCGCCGGCGCCGCTCGCCTTCGGCGTCAGCATGGTCGGCCCCGTCATCTACACCTTCGGCAACGAGGCGCAGAAGAAGCATTATCTGCCGCGCATCGCCAATGTCGACGACTGGTGGTGCCAGGGATTTTCCGAACCCGGCTCGGGCTCCGATCTCGCCTCGCTGAAGACCAAGGCCGAACGCAAGGGCGACAAATACATCGTCAACGGCCAGAAGACCTGGACCACGCTCGCCCAATATGCCGACTGGATTTTCTGCCTGTGCCGCACCGATCCCGCGGCCAAGAAGCAGACCGGCATTTCGTTCATCCTGATCGACATGAAGTCGAAAGGCATCACGGTGCGTCCGATCCAGACCATCGACGGCGGCTTTGAGGTCAACGAGGTGTTCTTCGATGACGTCGAGGTGCCGGTCGAGAATCTGGTCGGCGAAGAAAACAAGGGCTGGGACTACGCCAAATTCCTGCTCGGCAACGAGCGCACCGGCATTGCCCGCGTCGGCGTTTCCAAGGAGCGGATTCGCCGGATCCGGGATCTGGCTTCCAAGGTCGAATCCGGCGGCAAGCCCGTGCTGGCAGACCAGGGGTTCCGCGAGAAACTCGCCGCGGTCGAGATCGAGCTCAAGGCGCTCGAACTGACACAGCTCCGCGTCGTCGCCGACGAGGGCAAGCACGGCAAGGGCAAGCCCAACCCCGCCTCCTCGGTGCTCAAGATAAAGGGCTCGGAAATCCAGCAGGCCACCACTGAGCTGCTGATGGAAGTGATCGGGCCGTTCGCGGCCCCCTTCGACGAGCACGGCGACGACGGCTCCAACCAGGCGATGGACTGGTCCGCGCAGATCGCGCCAAGCTATTTCAACAACCGCAAGGTCTCGATCTATGGCGGCTCCAACGAGATCCAGCGCAACATCATCACCAAGGCGGTGCTGGGGCTGTGATCTCTTCTCCCTCGCCCCGCTCTTCGCGGGGAGAGGGTTGGGGTGAGGGGCCTCTCTCCGAGCAGGGATCGTCGAGAGATTTGTACCCCCTCACCCGTATCGCGTCTGCGATGCGATACGACTTCTCCCCGCAGGCGGGGAGAAGTAAAGAGGCCAGCGCTCGGCAGAGTCTTTTAGCCAGAGGGAACTGAAGAAAATGGATTTCGATCTGTCGGAGGAGCAGCGCCTGCTCAAGGAAAGCGTCGACGGGCTGCTCGGCGACGCCTACGATTTCGATTCCCGCAAGAAATATATGGCGGAGAAGGGCGGCTGGAGCCGCGCCATCTGGGGCAGGTTCGCCGAGCAGGGGCTGCTCGGATTGCCGTTCTCGGAGGACGACGGCGGCTTCGGGGCCGGCGCCATCGAGACCATGATCGTGATGGAAGCGCTCGGCAAGGCGCTGGTGCTGGAGCCTTATCTGGCAACGGTGGTGATCGGCGGCGGCTTGCTGCGCCGCGGCGGCTCGGCCGCGCAGAAGGCGGCGCACGTTCCCGCCATCATCGACGGCAGCAAAACCTTTGCCTTCGCGCAGCTGGAGAAGAATTCGCGCTACGACCTGCAGGACGTCGCCGCTTCGGCGAAGAAGAAGGGCGCAGGCTGGGTGATCGACGGCGAGAAATTCGTCGTGCTCAACGGCGAGACCGCCGATACCTTGATCGTGACCGCGCGGACCAAAGGCGGCCAGCGCGATGCGGGCGGCGTCGGCGTGTTTCTGGTGCCGGGCGATGCCAAGGGCGTGGCGAAGAAAGGCTATCCGACCCAGGACGGCCTGCATGCCGCCGACATCACCTTCACCGGCGTCGAGGTCGGCGGCGATGCCGCGATCGGCGACCCGGAAGACAGCCTCGCTCTGATCGAGCGCGTGGTCGACGAGGCGCGCATTGCGATGTGCGCCGAAGCCGTCGGCGCGATGGACGAATCGCTGAAATCCACCGTCGAATATCTCAAGACCCGCAAGCAATTCGGTGTCGCGATCGGCAGCTTCCAGACCCTGCAGCACCGCGCCGCCGATATGTTCGTCGCCGTCGAACAGGCCCGCAGCATGTCGATGTTCGCGACCATGGCGAGTGATTTCGACGACGCCAAGGAACGCGCCACCGCGGTGGCGGCGGCGAAGGTGCAGATCGGCAAATCCGCAAAGTTCGTCGGCCAGCAGGCGATCCAGCTCCATGGCGGCATCGGCATGACCATGGAGGCCAGGATCGGCCACTACTTCAAGCGGCTGACCATGATCGAGAACACCTTCGGCGACACCGATTACCATTTGCGCCGTGTCGCCGAAGGCGGCGGCCTGGTGTAGTTGCCTCAACCGTCATTCGGGGGGGCGCGGCCCATGCGGTTGCCCCCGTCGTTCCGGGACGATGCGAAGCATCGAACCCGGAATCTCGAGATTCCGGGTCTGGTCCTTCGGACCATCCCGGAATGACGAATGGGAATCGTCATTGCGAGGAGCAAAGCGACGAAGCAATCCATTCCTTCTCTCTGCGGCCAGATGGATTGCTTCGCTTCGCTCGCAATGACGCGAAGAATGACGACGAAGGAGACAAACCTTGAAAAACACCCCGTTCGATCTCACCGGCAAGGTGGCCGTCATCACCGGCTCCAGCCGCGGCATCGGCCGGTCCTCGGCAGAACTGTTGGCCAAACTCGGCGCCAAGGTGGTGATCTCGAGCCGCAAGGCGGAGGCCTGCGAGGAAGTTGCCGATGGCATTCGCAAGGCCGGCGGCGACGCTCACGTCATTGCCTGCAACATCTCTCGCCGTGAAGAAGTCGAGGGGCTGATCTCGGGCGCAACCTCGCACTACGGCAAGATCGACATCCTGGTCTGCAATGCGGCCGTCAATCCCTATTACGGCCCGCTGCTCGACATCAACGACGAGGCTTTCGACAAGATCATGGCCTCCAACGTCAAGAGCAACATCTGGCTCTGCCAGCTTGCGATCCCGGCAATGGCCGGGCGCGGCAGCGGCTCGGTGGTCATCATATCTTCGATCGGGGGACTGCGCGGCTCGACCGTGATCGGCGCCTACGGAATCTCCAAGGCGGCGGATTTCGCCCTATGCCGCAGCCTCGCCGGCGAATGGGGCCCCAAGGGCGTCCGCGTCAATTGCGTCGCGCCCGGCCTGGTCAAGACCGATTTCGCCCGCGCGCTGTGGGAAGACGAAGAGCGCCTGAAGCGCCGCTGCGCCACCACGCCGCTGCGCCGGATCGGCGAGCCCGACGAGATCGCCGGAGCGGTGGCCTATCTCGGCTCGGATGCATCGAGCTTCATGACCGGCCAGACCATCGTGGTCGACGGCGGCGTGACGACCGCGTCGGTGTGATTTCCTCTCCCCTCCTCCCGCGAGCGAAGCGAGTGGTGGGGTCGAGACGAGCGAAGCTCGCTCTTGGGGGTCGGGGGTGGGGGGCGGCTCGGCAAATGCGCTGCTAGCTGTGTCCGCTGACAGCCCCCCCCCCCCCGACCCCTCCCCGCCGCTGCGCGGGGGGAGGGGAGCACAGCACAGCACAGCACAGCACAGCACAGCGTCATCATATTGACGAACCATTCCCAATCCGCTTGCCTTGCTTCCAACGCCATCCAACAAACACCCCGGGAAGCAACGCCAAAAAACCGCCAGGAAAAAACCTCATGTCCTTTGTGCTGGCCATCGATCAGGGCACCACCTCCTCGCGCGCCATCGTGTTTCGCCGCGACATCTCGATCGCGGCCACCGCGCAGCAGGAATTCCCGCAGCATTTTCCGGCGTCGGGCTGGGTCGAGCACGAGCCCGAGGACATCTGGACCTCCACCATCGCCACCTGCCGCGAGGCGCTGAAGAAAGCGAACGTCACGGCCAGGGACATCGCCGCGATCGGCATCACCAACCAGCGCGAGACCACCGTGGTGTGGGACCGCGCCACCGGCCAGGCGGTTCATCGCGCCATCGTCTGGCAGGATCGCCGCACCGCCGATGTCTGCGCAAAGCTGAAATCCGAAGGACACGAGCCGGCGATCTCGGCGAAAACCGGCCTGATCGTCGATCCATATTTTTCCGGCACCAAGGTCGCGTGGATTCTCGACCATGTGCCCGGGGCGCGTGCGCGTGCGGAGCGCGGCGAATTGCTGTTCGGCACCGTCGATTGCTATCTACTGTGGCGTCTCACGGGGGGAAAAGTGCACGCCACCGACGCCACCAACGCCTCGCGCACGCTGCTGTTCAACATCCACAGCGGGGAGTGGGACGACGATCTCCTGAAAATCCTGCGCGTGCCGCGCTCGATGTTGCCGGAGGTGAAGGACTCCTCGCACCATTTCGGCGACAGCGTACCTGAACTGTTCGGCGGCGCGATCGCGATCGCCGGCATCGCCGGCGACCAGCAGGCCGCCACCATCGGCCAGGCCTGTTTCTCGCCGGGCATGATGAAATCGACCTACGGCACCGGCTGCTTTGCGCTGCTCAACACCGGCGCGACGCCGGTTGCCTCGAAAAACAAGCTGCTCACCACCATCGCCTATCAGCTCGACGGCAAGCGCAGCTACGCGCTGGAAGGCTCGATTTTCGTCGCGGGAAGCGCGGTGCAGTGGCTGCGCGACGGGCTCGGCATCATCAGGCAGGCCGCCGAGACCGGCCCGCTCGCCGACAAATCCGATTCCACCCAGAGCGTCTATCTGGTGCCGGCCTTTGTCGGCCTCGGGGCGCCGTACTGGAATCCGCGCGTGCGCGGCGCGCTGTTCGGGCTGACCCGCAACACCGGCCCCGCCGAGCTCGCCCATGCCGCGCTGGAGAGCGTGTGTTACCAGACCTTCGATCTGTGGGCGGCGATGCGCGCCGACTGGCCCGAGGCGAAAGCCGCCAACATCGTGCTGCGCGTCGACGGTGGCATGACCGCGTCGGACTGGACCATGCAGCGGCTCGCCGATTTGCTCGACGCGCCGGTCGATCGCCCGATGATCCAGGAAACCACCGCGCTCGGCGCCGCCTATCTCGCGGGGCTGTCGGCCGGCGTCTATCCCGAGCCCGCCAAATTCGCCGACAACTGGCGGCTCGAGCATCGCTTCAAGCCGGCGATGAGTGCGGCGACGCGCGAGCGGAAACTGGCGGGATGGGCAAGGGCGGTGAAGGGCCTGCTGGCGAGCGACGAGGGGGAGGGGTAGTTCGCTTTTAGCGCACGATCCGGAATAGCGGACACCGGTTTTCCCTCGCGACAAGCGTCTGTCGTTTGCGCGGAGATCACGCTCAAACAAAAGAATAAAGCGTGACGACGATTCAACGGAAAGTCATCCCCGCTCCGGTTCAAAAGCGCCAGCGTGCCTGAAGCGGAAGTCAGTATCCGGCGCCCAGGCCGGCCTTGCGCTTTTCGTGCCAGTGCCACCACAGCACCACGCCGATGCCGAACGCCGCCGCCGCGATCAGCACGATGATCAGGGCCGAAGCCTCGATCCACGCAGCCGCCGGAACGCAGAGCGCCATGATGGTGCCGAGAAGGCAGACCTGCCAGGAGAGGACATGAACACCTGCGGTAAAGGTGCCCAGCGCCAGCAGCATGAGAACGGCGAGCCCGGTCGCACTGGCGTTGAGGATCCTCTGGACGCTCGGCAACAGGATCATATTCATCACGAGCAGGAACGCAGCCCAATGCAGCGCCTGCGTCAGGACCAGTTGCAATCGCGCCTTTTTATCGGTGGCGCCGGACCATCCGGAGCCGACGCAGACCACCCCGATCACCGGCGCCAGAAGCTCCCAATAGCCCATGATCGGCTGTTTCAGAAAACTGGTATAGGCGACGCCGAGCAGGGTCAGGATCAATACCAGGCTGAAAGGCAGCTCCCTGATCCAGAAACTTGCTGCTGGCCCCTTGCGGCCGGCGGTTTGCGGGTCGCCTGATCGCGCGCCCTCGGGGGCGACATCCGTACTGCTCATCGCGGCTGCTCCGCCGGCCGTTCTCGGGAATCGAATTTGTCAGCTTCAGGAGAAACCGCCTCCCGGCGGCTTCTCCGAACCGGCCGACAGCCTTGATCAGGCAGCTCGCTTGAACGCGTCGCGCGCCGCCTGATTGGCGCGATCGAACGCGGCACGGGTTTCCGTCAAAACAGCCATCAGCGCGGACCATGACTGGGTCCCCATCCGGTCAAGCTGCTTCTGGAGTTTTTCCTCCGCGGCGCCGGCGTCGACCTGCATGCGCTTCACGGCGACATCGATTTCAGCCTGACGCTCGGTGGCGAATTGCTTGGCGTCGCTGCCAAGCTTGTCGGCGGCTTCTCGCCACGCCTTCAGTTGGGCCGCCGCCTGAAGCTTGAATGTCGCCTGCTGCTGCTCGACTTGCCTGCTGAAGCTGTCGACGTATTTCTTCACCTCGGCCTCGAACGAGTTCCACTCCGGCTCCAGTTGTGCCTTTGCGCTGGTCCACGCAGCCTCGTTGGCCGCCGCCTGCTTCCTGACGGTGTCCCGAAAGATATCGCGGCTCTTGCGCAGGCCGGTGATCGCGTGATCGGCCCTGTCGCGGGCGTCGGCCTGCACCTCGCCCACTTTGCCTTCGAGCGAAGCCAGCACGGCCTCCATTTCATCGAGCCGCTCCTTGGCCCAATTCACATAGAAGTGGATATTGCTTTGCGTAGCCATCTGACCTCTCCATCGATTTCCAGCCAGACTATCTTCTGGCATGCCCTCCGTCTTGCTTTTTGACATGGGTCAACATCAGGCCGCGGAGCCACCTCGTGGCCACGCGGGAGCTGGGCAAGGACGGTGAAGGGACTGCCGGCGAGCGACGAGGGCGAGGAGTAGCTTTCTCCGTCGTCATCACGTGGCTTGTGTCACGCCATCTTCAGCGAAGCGCGCTATCCAGCGCTGTCGGCGCACGCCGCAGCCTGCAAGGCGCTGCCGGCCTTTCAGGAAATCGTGCAGCCATTGATCCCGCCGAGCGGGTGAGTTGAATCCATTTCAACGTCAAAGCTGAGATCGGCCGCCGGAACGGGGCGGCCGAGGAGGTAGCCCTGCGCCTGCGTGCAGCCTGCGGCCCGCAGCAGCGTAAGCTGCTCTTCGGTTTCGACGCCTTCCGCAACCGTGATGATGTCGAGGCTTCTTCCGAGGTTCGCGACCGCGCATACGATGGCGGCGCTGGCTTCCATCTGGGCCATTTCGCTGACAAACGACCTGTCGATCTTGATCATGTCGAACCGGAACAGCCGAAGGTAGCTCAGGGACGAGTAACCGGTTCCAAAATCGTCGAGCGCGATCGATATGCCGAGCGCACTCAATTCCTCCAGGGTGCGCAGGTTGTCATTGCTCCGCTGCAGCAAAACCGTTTCGGTAATCTCCAGCTCAAGCCGATCAGCCGGTAATCCGGAGTCGGCAAGAATGGCTGCGACGTGACCCACCAGATCGGGGCTTTGAAACTGTATCGGAGACAGGTTCACCGCAACCTTGGTGGATGACGGCCAGTTGACGGCGTCGGCGCAGGCCTGGCGAAGCACCAGCTCGCCCAGGGCATTGATCAGACCGGTCTCCTCCGCCAGCGGGATGAACCGGTCGGGCGGTATCAAGCCGTGCAGGGGATGCCGCCAGCGAACGAGCGCTTCCATGCTTGTCTTGCGGCCGGTTTCGATGTTGCAAATCGGCTGGTAGTGGACTTCGAATTCCCGGGCGCCGATCGCCCGACGCAGGTCCTGCTCCAGTCTGTAGCGCTCCGTCAGGCACAGATCCTCTTCCGGCTCGAAGAATCGATAGGTGCTTCGACCCTGGGCTTTGGCGCGGTAAAGTGCGAGGTCCGCGTTCTTCAACAGCGCGTCCGGATCGCTGCCGTCCGTTGGCGCGAGCGCAATACCGATGCTGATACCGATCACGATACGCTGGCCGTCGAGATTGTACGGCTGGCTGATCGCTTCGACAATTCGCGCCGCGAGTGCGCTCGCATCCGGCGGCGCGAGGGCGGCGACGATGGCAAATTCGTCTCCGCCGAGGCGGGCGACGGTGTCGGCCTCCCGAATGCAGGCGTTCAACCGGCCGGCGGCTATTCGCAGCACCGCGTCGCCGACCGGATGACCCAGCGTATCGTTGACGGCTTTGAAGCGGTCGAGATCAAGGCAGAGCACGGCGAGCTGGCCGTCGCGGCCATCCGACAACGCCGCCTGGATTCGCTCGCGCAGCAGGATGCGATTGGCCAGTCCGGTGAGGGCATCATGATGCGCCATATAGGCGATTTGCGTCTCAGCCCGGCGGCGTTCGGTGACGTCCTCGTGGGTCGTGACGGTCCCGCCATCGAGCATCGGCCGGGCAACGACGGCGATGCAGCGGCCATCGTTCAATGGGCAGTAAAACGCGCCCTTCTTGCCGTCGCCGGTACCGGCCGCCGCGGTCTGCCGGATTCCGTCAAGCGACTCGTTCGACATCAATCCCGACCGGACCCTGTCCTCCAGCATCTCCTGAAGGGTCATGCCGGGCTGGACGAAGTTTTCCGGCCACGCATAAATCGCAACGTACTCGTCGTTGCATACGACGAGCCGCTGTTCGGCATCGAACATCGCCAGCCCCTGCGACATGTTGTTGAGGGCGGTGTCGAAGCGCATGTTCTGGGTATGAAGCTCGTGTTTCTGCAGTTGCAGCTTGTCGCGATATGAAACGACCGCGTCGATCATCTGGCCGATTTCGTCCCTGCGGTCCCTGCTGTCGAGATCGAGATCGGTGTTGCCCTGCGAAATCTGCGACATCGCCCGCGTCACCGAGCGGATCGGCCGCACAATGGAGCTGGCGACGAGAAGCGTCACCAGGATGCTGATGAGTCCGCCGGCAAGCCCGCCGATTGCGATCAGACGCTTTCTTGATTCGGCTTCATCCGCCAGTGTGCCGGTCACCGAGCGCGTCCGTTCGGTGACCCATTCCGACAGGTTGTGCAGCTCATTGGCGAGTTGCTGGAAGTCGTCGTCCGTTCCGCCCAGCATCATGGTCGCCATGGCCGCATCGGTGGCGGCCACATCCAGGGTGTCTCGCGCCGCCGTTTCGTACTTCTCCCATTTGATCTGGAGCGCGATCCAGTTCTGCCTCTCGTGGAGCGTCAAATTCGGCTGCGATACGAG
>JBAVEE010001000.1:0-7170 GCA_049587575.1 Bradyrhizobium sp. | reverse complement strand
CGTCATCGACCGCATTGTCGCCGTCTCGGTGATGGCGCTGACGGCCAGCGGCGCGCTTAGCCACCGGAAGGTCAGCGCCTAGCGCAGCCGCGGAGTCGACGCGCGAGAGATCAGGCGGCTGGCAGGCATCGCAACACAATCCCGATTTTTTGTTGTCGACCGGACAAAAAAGCCCCGGACGATGCCGGGGCCTTTGAAAGTCGAATGGAGAGAACGCGCCTAGAACTTGTAGTTCGCGCCGACCTTGGCAATCGACAGCTTGTTCAGGAAACTCACGTTGGCCGCAGCCACTCCCGCTCCAGGAACTGTCAAATTCAAGGCGACGCTGGTGCTGTCGAAGCCGATATAGTCGTATTCGATGAACGCACTCCAGTTCGGGGTGAAGGCGTATTCGGCACCGAAGCCGAGCAACCAGCCGAAGGTGTTGCTGTCGGCGCTCGCTCCGGTAAGCCCGCCCAACCCGAGGCCAATCCCGGCTGCAGGGACAGCAAAGGTGTGAGTGGTGTTCAACCAGGCGCCGCCACCCTTGACGTAGATGAGAGTCCTGTCGGCAACAATGCCGCCGATACGGCCAGTCGCCGTGGCAAGCCAGTGACTCTCCGCCGTGCACGAGAAGGTGACGAGGCAAGGCGTTGTCCCCTTTACATCCAGTCCCGCGATATCGCCCTGGATACCGAAAACAGCCCAGCCAGACTGGAAATTATATCCAACCTGCCCACCGCCGAGAACACCGCTTCTGCTGTTTTGCGCGACGGGAAGACCAAAGGCGGTCAGCGGAACTCCGGGAGCGACGATCGAATCGAGAGTCGATTCCGTGGTTCCCCAGCCGGCGCCGACGTGGCCCCCGATATAGAAGCCGGTCCAGTTCCAGACCGAAGCGGGGGCTATGTAAGGGGCCTTCACGGCCAAGTCGGCAGCAGAGCCTGCAGCGGTGGAAGCGATCAAAATTGCGGCAGCCGCCGTGAGAGTGGTTTTCATGACAAGACTCCTGAAAAAATGAATTGAAACAGATGGACCGTAACGCAACGCGAGTTCCATTTCTCTCTGGCAATTCCGTCCTGCATAATAGGCCAGTTCCACGATCAAGGCTGTTGCGCAAACAGCACATCGCCCTCCTTTCGGGCAGCGACATGGAACCCGACCCCTTCCGGAAGCTGCAAGAGCGATACGGCGCTCGCTATCCGATCGCGGCGACGTCGATCTCTGTTGGGGCCTGCACTTCGCGCTCGCGATGGCGCATCAGACCATCCGCGAGATCGAGCGGCGACGAAACTCTCGGAAGCATTATGCGATCTCAACGACGTCATGGGCGGCATCGAGCGCATTGTCGCGGTGTCGATGATGGCGCTGACGGAACGCGGCGCCGGTGAGCAGGAATTCGGAGACAGCCGGGGTGCGGCGCACGGCGCAGCGGTGAACGTTACGCCAGCCCGAGCATCGCCCGCGCTTCGGCAGGCGATGCGATCGCAGCACCCAGGCTTTTGAGAATGGCGGCGGCATGGGTCACGAGTTCGGCGTTGCTCCTGGCGAGAACGCCCCTGGATAGATAGAGATTGTCCTCCATCCCCACCCGCACGTGGCCGCCGAACAGATAGGCCTGCGCCACCATCGGGAATTCCGAACGGCCGATGCCAAAGCCGGTCCAGATCGCGCCCGGCGGCAAGAGGCTGCGGCCGTACAGCATGGTTTCGGAGGAAGCGTCAAAACCGTATTTGACGCCGAGCACCAGCGAGAACAGCCCCGGTCCCTGCAACACCCCCTCGGCGATCAGGTCGCGGGCCAGATGACAGTCGCCGGAATCGAACAGCTCCAGTTCCGGCATCACGCCGGCGGCGCGAATCCGGTTCGCCATCTTGCGGACGTTGGTGGGCGTATTGATCACGACCTGTCCGCCCGAGTTCATGGTGTTGAGATCAAGCGTGCAGATTTCCGGGCGCAGGATTTCGACATGCTCGACACGCTTCTCCGGCGCGATCAGGGTCGTGCCGGGACCGGCTATTTTGGGATCTTCCTCCGACGGCACGAACCGCCCGCCGGGACCGGTGGTGAGATTGATGATCAGCTTTGGATTACGGGCGCGGATGCGGTCCATCACGTCGCGATACAGGTCGATCGACATCGAGGGACGGCCGGTTTCGGGGGCGCGCACATGAATGTGGGCGATCGCGGCCCCCGCCTCCGCCGCCTCCAGCGCGCTGTCGGCGATCTGCTGCGGGGTGATGGGCAGATGAGGCGACTGCTCCGGCCGCGTCAGATTTCCGGTGATCGCGCAGGTGATTATGACCTTCTGGTGAGGTGGGTGTGCCATCCAACGATGCCTTCCGCCACGACTTGAATAACCGAGATGTGGAATAGCGTAACGCGAGCGCGCCGGCGAGCCGCCTGCCGGTCAGGCCCGGCGTCAGCCCTTTTTCTTTTGGACCGGATTCTTTCCGACGGTCTTTTTGGCCGGCTTCTCTTCCGCCGCTTTCTTCATGGCCCGAGCATAGCTGTCCGCCGCATTCTCGGCCGTGACCTGCAGCCGCCTTGCAGCAGCGCCGGCCATCAGCAGCGTGGTCCTGGCGGTTTGCTTGTATCGCGCCCTGGTCTCTTTATCCCTGGCCTTGGCCGCCAACGCCATCAACCGGCCGTGCCGCTTTTTGGCCGCGTCCATCAGAATCTTGTGCTGCTTTTTCGCGATCGACCGAATGACAACGTCGAGGTCGGCTTCGGCCATTTTGATTTCCCTGGATCTGATGTGAATTTGGCGGGACGTGCTTTGCAAGCGCACTGGAGCGGGTGAAGGGAATCGACCCCTCGGATTCAGCCTGGAAGTCTCCAGATTTCCGCAATGTTTTCAAGAGCCGTTTCGGCATTTCGTCGCTTTGCGGGCGATTGGGATCGCCGGGAAGTTTCTCTTTGTCGGAGTGGCGGTCGCGGGCCCCGCGTGCGTCCATTTCAAGCCATTTGTCGTTGGCTACAGGCTGAGCTCCACCTGGATCGGTTGACATCCTCTTGCGCTCATCCACGCCGAATTGGCAGGCATCGTGCGGCTGTTTCCAATCCGTGAAATTGCCCATTGATTTCGTTGGAGCTTCGTGTCGATTTGGTTGTTCTTTCCCCGATTCAACCGTGGCCGACATGTCTTCAGCGCCCCTCTCCACGTCCAAACTCCCTGTTCAGCCCGCCGCAAGCAGCAGCCCACCGGTTCGAGATCGTGAAAGGAGAGTCAATCTGCTGGTTCTCTGCGGCCTCGCGCTTGTTGTGGGGGTCATGACGGGCTGCGGCGCCGTCGCGCTGCGCGCGCTCATCGGACTTTTTCACAATGCTTTTTACAACGGCACGTTCAGCTTCTGGTACGATGCCAATGTCAGCGAAGGGCCGAGCCGGTTTGGCGACCTGGTATTTTTCTCGCCGATACTCGGTGGTCTGATTGTCGTCTTCCTGGTCCAGCGTTTCGCCCCGGAAGCAAAGGGCCACGGTGTTCCCGAGGTAATGGACGCGGTTTTCTACAAGCACGGCAACATCCGTGGTCTGGTTGCGGTCATCAAATCGCTGGCCTCGGCCCTTTCGATCGGTAGCGGAGCTGCGGTTGGTCGCGAAGGGCCGATCATTCAGATCGGCGCGGCACTCGGTTCGGCTTTCTCCCAGGCCATAGGATTATCGACACGGCAGAAGATCACCTTGCTGGCCGCGGGGGCCGGCGCCGGAATCGCGGCGACCTTCAACACGCCCCTTGGCGGCGTGCTTTTCGCCCTGGAAATTCTGCTGCCCGAGGTCTCGAACCGCACCTTTCTTCCTGTCGTCGTCGCGACGGGCGCTGCCACGACCATCGGCAGGATATTGATCGGCCCGGATCCGGCCTTCATCGTTCCTGACATTCAACTATTGCTGTCACCGTCGCTCGGCTGGGAGGAGGCCATCGCATTTGTCGTGCTCGGGATCCTGTGCGGCGTCGCCTCCTGGGCCTTCATTCGGCTGCTCGTGATCATGGAGGATGGTTTTCCCAAGCTGCCGGGAAATGCCTATATACAGAATATCATCGGCATGGCCGCGGTCGGCGCGATGATGGTTGTTCTGACGCATAGCTTCGGACATCCCTATGTGGACGGCGTCGGCTATGGCGTCATTCAGTCGACCCTCGACAACAAGATGACATCTGCGGGCCTGCTGGCGTTGCTGTTCGCATTGAAGATGCTGGCCACCACGATCAGCCTTGGCTGCGGCGCTTCCGGAGGCATCTTCTCGCCGTCGCTCTACCTTGGCGCGACGCTGGGAGGTGCCTTCGCGCTTGTCGTGAGCATAATTCTGCCGCACGCCGGTTTGACGGCGCCGTCGGCCGCGATCGTCGGCATGGCTGCGATGGTTGGCGCGGGCACCGGCGGGGTCATGACGGCCATCGTTATGGTTTTCGAAATGACGCGCGACTACGCGATCATTGTTCCGGTCATCGTCGCGGTCGCGGTGGCGGCTGGCATCAGGCGAGCCCTCATTGGCGAAACCATCTATACGATCAAATTACGCCATCGCGGCCACCGCATCCCAAAGGAGCGGCATATCAACCTTTATCTCGTCAAGCAGGCGCAGGACATCATGGAGCGGCGCTTCATTGTCGCGAGGGCGGGGACAACGTTAAAGGAGGCGATACGCCTGGAAGAGCCGGACGACCTTCGCGCCATTATCGTCGAACGCGAAGGCCGGATCGTTGGCCTGATTCCGCCCCGCTCGGGCCTGTGGCGCGCGTCGCAAAGCAATCCGAACCTGCTGGTGGAAGGGTTCGTCGAAGGCCGACCGGTGATTTGCCGGGACGTCGATCTTCTCAGTCTGGTATTTGCGAGATTGAAACGCCATCGCTCCGGTGCGGCCCTTGTCTTCCGGGGCGTTGACCGGCCAAGAGTCCGCGACATCGTCGGAGTTATCACCAAGCGCGCAATAGCCGACACGGTCATCGAAAACTACGACGATTGACCCGCGAATGGCCGGGCTTCCGGCGCAGCGCGCTCGACCAGCGCGGGACGCTTTTGAGTCACTTCGGCTTCCGAAGCTTCTTGCCGAAATGATCCGTCGCCAACAGCACCCCAATAATGGTGGCGGCTATCAGCGCGGGAGTAAAAATTTCCCGGCGAGTGAGGCCGAGGTCGTCACGCGCGATGTGACCCAGCAAATACGCCGTGGCGACCGCGGCCCCCGCAGCCGACCACCACGAGATTGAAAATTTACGCTCCTCAGGCTCCATTAGACAAGTATGCCCCGAAGCGGCGGGGGTTTCCAGCCCGAATGAACCCGCTGCTAAGGGGGGGCGCGGGATGCGTGGATTAGGAGTTGCGGGCCAACCCCGGACTATTCCCGACAAACAATCCGTTCGGGAAGATGGGCTTGCCGTCGACTTCGCGCAAAACCCCGCATGCGACCTTCAGTGACTGATGGCTTTCCGGGCCAGGCGTTCGAGATCAGCCATGCACATCTTCATTCGGCTCGTAGCTGATCGACGGCAGCGACGGGCAAACATCTGCACGACGACCACGAGGGCAAGCAGAGGGCGCCAATGAAGCGCATCGAACGGCGGGGCAAATGCGCCCGGCGAGAGGCCTGAAAGTGAACATTCGTCGGAATGAATCAGCCGGCCTGTTGGAATGGAACTTAACGATCCAGGCAGTGATTGAAATCATTGGAGCGGGTGAAGGGAATCGAACCCTCGTATTCAGCTTGGAAGGCTGCTGCTCTACCATTGAGCTACACCCGCGCGCGGCCGATCAACTAACACGCCCTTCGAGCGGTCTCAACACCCCTCAACCGCCCTTGACGCCGGGACGGCCCTTAACAGGCGGCCATTCCCCGCCTATATTGACGTTTCCATCAACAACGAAAGGAGGTGATCCAGTGTCTTTTACCAAGCGCTGTCACCTCGCTGGGATCGCCCGCTAGGCTTCTTTGGCCTGGCAACAGGGCGCTCTCAGCGCCTGGACCAGCGAGTTTCAAAAGTTGGGGCGCGACGGGAGCCATCCCGCCGCGCCTTTTTTTTCACCGTCATTCCGGGGCGCGTGCGCTAATCGGGCCGCCCAGCCGGCGCTTTGCGAAACACAAAATTGTTGCAGTAGTCCTTGCGCTTCCAGAACCATTCGCCGTCCTGGCGCTGATGCACCGCGGCATCGAAGCTCGAGATCGGCAAGACCTGATCGCCGCTGATGAAGCTGCCCTCGTAGCCAAGGCCGGCAAGATAGGAAAATACGTCGAAGACGCTGCCGGGCGAAAGATGGCGATTCTCGCATTCGAAAACCAGCAACGGCGCGTGTTGCCGAAGGATCCGCTCGGCACCCTTGAATACGCCGAGTTCCGCGCCCTCGACATCGATCTTCAGCAGGGCAATTCGGTCGCTCGCATCGAAATAATCGTCGAGTGCGATCACCGGCACCGACAACGTCGTGAAGCTGTTCGCCTCCGCCGCTTTATGCGTCAGCGACGCGCCGGGCGAATGGCCCGCGGGAACGAACAATTCCTGCAGGCCGGTATGCGAATAGACCGCCTTGGCTTCGACGGCGACATTGTCGAGCCCGGTGGCCCGGCAGACCTCGGCAAGGCGCCGGGCGAATTCCGGCTGCGGCTCGAAGGCGACCACCCGGCCCGTCCCGCACCAGCGCGACAGCCAGGGAATAAAACTGCCCTTGTTGGCGCCGATGTCGCAGGCGATGTCGCCGGGCCGCAGGTGCCCGTTGATGATCTTGAACTCGGCGGTTTGATCACGGAATCTCGCTTTCAGCGCACGAAGGCGAAACCGGATACTTTCGCGCGTCAGCCAGGCTTGGAAAAAGGACACCGGTCAGCTTTCGGAGCGCGTGTGGCGGGATAGCATCCGGAGCAGCGGCTTCCGTCCAGCAGCCCGCTTTCGCCCTTCGGGCTTCAGCGAGGCAGCCATCGCCACGCCGGGGCTTGCCGAGCCGTAGCTTGCGCAGTAAGCGAAGGCTGGTGGGGGAAGAAGGACTCGAACCTTCGAAGTCATAAGACGGCTGATTTACAGTCACGTTTTTTGGTCAAATCAGGCTCCTAAGGGCACCTCTTCGGGAAGTTAACTCTACTTAGCTTCCCATTGATTTCAATAGAGAATGCCCCGTTCGTGGCGTTTGTTGCTGCATCGCGCCGTAAATTTGATCTTTTGGGACTGAGCGTCTTCGCTGACCCAGTTCTGACCTGGAT
>JBAVEE010000999.1:0-1697 GCA_049587575.1 Bradyrhizobium sp. | reverse complement strand
GTGGTGTTCGGCCGCGCGGCGATGGGGGAACGAATGCTGCGGGGCGAATTCGCCGAGCGCTGGCGGCTGCGCCGTGCGGGCAAGCTGGTGTTCGCGGAAAACATTCGCCTCGATGGCGATGTCGGCGAAAAGCTTGCCAGCCCGGCGGTCGCAAAAGGCGGCGTGGCGATCGGTACCGCGCTGATCGTGCCGGGCGACGCGGCGCTGGTGGAGCGGATTCGCGATCTGTCGGAATCGTTCGGCGGCGAGGTCGGCATCTCCGCATGGAATGGATTTGCAATGGCCCGCTTCTGTGCCCAAGATGCGGCTCGGCTGCGCGCCGACATGATGGCGGTGCTCGGCCGCGCCAGCGGCTCGGCGTTGCCGCGGCTTTGGCTTAACTAGGTGGCTCAACCAGGTGGCTCAAGCAGTGTGGCTTAACTGAAATGTCGGCTCAACCGAACCGGATCAGGTCAATCAGAGTGCTCGCATGAATCTGTCTCCCCGCGAAAAGGACAAGCTGCTGATTTCAATGGCGGCCATGGTGGCGCGCCGCCGGCTGGAGCGCGGCGTCAAGCTCAACCATCCGGAAGCCATCGCCATCATTTCGGACTTTATCGTCGAGGGCGCGCGTGACGGCCGTACCGTGGCCGAGCTGATGCAGGCCGGCGCGCAGGTCCTGACCCGCGCCCAGGTGATGCCGGGTATCGCCGAGATGATCCATGACATCCAGGTGGAAGCGACGTTCCCGGACGGCACCAAGCTTGTCACCGTGCACGAGCCGATCAGGTGACAGAGGAGGCAAAATGATCCCCGGTGAACTCTTCATCAAGGACGGCGAGATCGAGCTCAATGCCGCCCGCAAGACGGTGACGCTGACGGTCGCCAACACAGGCGATCGTCCGATCCAGGTCGGCTCGCACTACCACTTCTTCGAGACCAATCCGGCGCTGAAATTCGAACGCAAAAAGGCCCGCGGCATGCGGCTCGATATTGCGGCCGGCACCGCGGTGCGGTTCGAGCCGGGGCAGACCCGCGACGTTCAGCTCGTGGCGCTCGCCGGCAAGCGCACCGTCTACGGCTTCCGCGGCGAAGTGATGGGGAAGCTGTGATTTCCTCTGAGTCGATCACGGCTGTCGAGCTCCCTCCCCCCTTGCGGGGGAGGGTCGGGGAGGGGGGTATGCCGCATACTCAGGTGGACGAGATTCAGCGCGTTCGCGCCAAAAGGCTAAGGCGCACGATGACGCGTGCTGAGAACCTGTTGTGGCGTCATCTGAAAGCGCATCGCTTGGCTCGGCTCGGATTTCGCCGGCAGAGTCCTATCGGCAACTACATTGCGGACTTCGTCGCGCATTCCCGCAAGCTCATCGTTGAGGTCGACGGCGAAAGTCATGATTTTGAATCTCGTCTGCGTCACGATAGTCGTCGTGATGAATGGTTGTCGTCTCGCGGATACCGTGTGCTTCGATTCACCAATGATGATGTGATGAAGAATCTGGAAGGCGTTGTGATTCCTATCGGTCTGGCAGCCGAGCAAGCGGCACCCCCCTCCCTGACCCTCCCCCGCAAGGGGGGAGGGAACACCTCGCCCGATGGAGCGCGATGATGTCCGTAAAGATCAAACGTTCGGTCTATGCCGACATGTTCGGACCCACCACCGGCGACCGGGTGCGGCTCGCGGATACCGATCTCATCATCGAGGTGGAGAAGGATTTCAC
>JBAVEE010000998.1:0-2133 GCA_049587575.1 Bradyrhizobium sp. | reverse complement strand
CGCCAAAGCTGCGCAAATGCTCGGTCACATATTGCGTGTCGAGCAGCTCGAATCCGCCGGCGATCAGGCGCGCCACCAGGTGCACCAGCGCCACCTTCGATGCGTCGCGGGCGCGGTGAAACATGCTCTCGCCGAAGAAGGCCCTGCCCAGGCTGACGCCATAGAGCCCGCCGACGAGGTCGTCATTCTGCCAGACTTCGACGCTGTGAGCGTGTCCGAGATCGTGCAGCCCGACGTAGAGATCGCGGATCCGCCTGTTGATCCAGGTATCGTCGCGGCCGGGCTGCGGCGCCGCGCAGCCGGCGATGACCGCCTTGAACGCCTTGTTGACGGTGACCGTGAAGGCGTCGGCGCGGACCGTGCGCGCCAGGCGCGAAGCGATGCGAAAGCCGGCAAGCGGAATCACGCCGCGCATTTCCGGCTCGACCCAGAACAGCGTCGGATCGTCGGCGCTCTCGGCCATCGGGAAGATGCCGCAGGCATAGGCGCGCAGCAGCACTTCGGGCGTGATGTCGGAGGAGGCGGAGTCGCGCGATGTCATGGTTGGCAGGATAGCAGGATGAAGGTCAAAAACGAACCTTGGCCGGCTATTTCGCCTCCACGCAGCCGGGCCTTGCC
The DNA here is from genome assembly GCA_049587575.1 of Bradyrhizobium sp. Taxonomy (GTDB): domain Bacteria; phylum Pseudomonadota; class Alphaproteobacteria; order Rhizobiales; family Xanthobacteraceae; genus Bradyrhizobium. Next base: position 1,515 of record JBAVEE010000998.1, on the reverse strand, counting down.
GCGGGCTTGTCGACACGGCCGAACCGCAACACGATCCGGGTGCCGGCATGGGCGGGATCGCGCTCGACGCTGGCGTCGAGCTTTGACGCCATGGCGGCGACGATGCGCTGTCCCATGCCGGTGGAACGCGGGTCGCTCCTGGCGTTGAGGCCGACGCCATCGTCGGCAATCGACAGCAGGACATCGTCGTCCTGCGCACTGAGGACGACATGAATAGGTCCGGCGCCGTCGGGATAGGCGTATTTCACCGCATTCATCACGAGCTCGTTGACGATGATGCCGATCGCCACCGCGCGATCCGGATCGATTTCGATCGGCTCCGCCTTCAGCGTCAGCCGCGACATCCTGTTGCCCTCGGCCGACCTCCTGAGATCCTCGAGCAAGGCGTCGAGATACTGGTTCAGGAGCACGCTCTTGAGGTCGTGCGAGGTGTAGAGCCGGCGGTGAACCTGGGCCACCGCGGCGACCCGTCCCGTCGCATTGGTCAGCGCAGCCTTGACGTCCTCCTGGGTGCTCGAATTGGCCTGCAGGTGCAACAGCGAGGCGATGATCTGCAGACTGTTGCCGACGCGGTGGTTGACCTCGCGCAACAGCACTTCGCGCTCGGCGGCAAGCGCGGCAAAGCGGTCGCGCGAGGCGTGCACTTCGGCCTCGGCATCGTCACGGGCCTTTTGAATGCGCGCCTGCCGGAGCGCGCCATCGACCGCGACCTGAAGCAGGGGGATAAAATCGCCTTGCACATCCTTGGTCAGATAATCGGCGGCGCCGGCCTTCAGGGCCGTAACGGCGATACTGGAATCCTGCGCGGCGGTGACGAACACCACCGGCGGCGCGTTCGGGACGGCCATGATCCGCTCGAGGGTTTCCAGCCCGTCCAGGCCAGGCATGTACTGGTCGAGCGCAACGACGTCGATGCCCCCTTGCGCGAGGCGATCCAGGCCGTGCGCGCCGCTCGCGGCATGAACGACCTTGAAGCCAAGCCGCGTCAGGCCGCGATCGACAAGCCGGGCCAGTCCGGCGTCGTCATCGATATAAAGCAGTGTGGGCGTTGCGGGGTTCATGTGGCGGAGGGCGGAACCTGAATGACAGAAAAGAACAATCCGAGCTGGCGAATGGCGTTGGCGAAGCTTTCGTAATTCACCGGCTTGGTAATATAGACATTGCAGCCCAGTTCGTAGCAGCGCTTGATTTCCTCGGAGTCGTCGGTCGTGGTGAGCACCACGACCGGAGCACATTTCAAATACTTGCTTTCCTTGACCCGCCGCAAGATGTCGATGCCGGTCATGTCAGGCAAATTCAGGTCGAGCAGGATAAGCAGCGCCTTGCCCCTGTGGTCGATGCCGGAACCGTCGTTGCCGAACAAATAGTTTACCGCGGCTGTACCGTTGGTGAACGGCATGATCTCGTTGTTGACGCCGGAGCGACGAATATTTCGCTCGATCAGGCGGGCGTGCCCCTCGTCGTCTTCGATCATGATGATGGTAACCGGCGTGCTCATCTGTCTCTGTTCCGATT
>JBAVEE010000997.1:0-10071 GCA_049587575.1 Bradyrhizobium sp. | reverse complement strand
ATGGTCAGCAGCAGCAGCTTGCCGGACAGGCCGAGCCGGCGCGACAGCTTCGGCCGCGGCTTTTCTGTGGTCGGCTGTTGGTCGATCGCTGGCGTCATGATTGCTTTCTTCGGAGCCTCTCGTTTCGAGGATGCGTCTAGCCTTCTCGGGCGGTCAAATTACCGTTTGATGACAACCCCGTTCCCGGAACCAGTGCGGGCCCCAACCTGCCTATCGGGTTCGGCAAGAACATTGTCCGATGCCGGCCGCGGCCGGTTTGCCTTCATTCTCGCACGTAAAACACCATAAATATTGATTTATTCGCGTCGATTGCGCCGTTTCGAAGAACTCTAATTGGACTACCCGGCAACATTGACGAAAACGGGTCGCTCCCGTATAAGCCGCGCCAACCGTCCGCGATGACCCGGTACGACCGGGGCGGCTCGATTTGGGCCGGAAAAAGGCCCGCTTTGGGCCTGCCAGCATTGCCGGACCTATCTCATTAATCAGGCAAATTGCCCGGTCAGCGGAGAACGACCCGTGAAGCGGACTTATCAACCCAGCAAACTGGTGCGCAAGCGCCGTCATGGCTTCCGCGCCCGATTGGCCACGACCGGCGGCCGCAAGGTCCTCGCCGCGCGCCGCGCGCGCGGCCGCAAGCGTCTGAGCGCCTGAACCGGGCTTCCCGGAGAGATCTTTCATGGATCGGCTAAGGCAGCGGGCGGACTTCCTCGCCGTTGCCAATGGCGCGCGGATCAACGCTGCCGCCTTTGTGGTGCAAAGCCGCCGCAGGGACGATGACGGCCCGATCCGGGTGGGCTTCACCGTCACCAAAAAGAACGGCACCTCGACCGAGCGCAACCGTATCCGGCGCCGGCTTCGCGAATTGGTGAAGCGGCTGGATGCCTTATCTATGCGGCCGCACAGCGATTATGTGCTAGTCGGCCGTCGTGCCGCCCTGACCAGCGACTTTTCCAGCATGCTCGAAGACCTGCGCACGGCGCTCCATCGCCTCGACCGGCGACCTCCAAGACCGCGTGACGCGAAAGCGATTCCGGGCGAAGTGGATGCCGGTTCGCGCAAGGAAAGCGCGTCAAGACAGAATATGCCTTCGGTTCCGGCGTCGGTCGGGACCGAAATGGCTCGCAACCGAAATGAATGACGAGACCTGAACGATGATCGACAATCGCAATACCATCCTCGCCGTCATTCTGTCCGGGCTCGTGCTGCTCGGCTGGCAATATTTCTTCAACATTCCGCAGATGGAAAAACAGCGCGCCGCGCAGTTGGCGCAGAGCCAGATGGCCAAACCCGCGCCGGACGCCGCGAACACAGCCGCCCCGCAGACCGGCGCCGCGCCTTCGCCGTCGGCCAACGCGCCGGCGGCCAATCAGCCGAGTTCCGCGGCGCCCGTCAGCCGCGACGCCGCCATTGCATCCACGCCCCGCGTCAGGATCGAGACGCCGCGCCTCACCGGCAGCATCTCGCTGAAGGGCGCGCGCATCGACGATCTGTCGCTGGTGCAATTCCGCGAGACCGTCGATCCCGCCTCGCCGGCGATCGTGCTGTATTCACCCTCGGGGACGGAGAGTCCCTATTACGCGGAATTCGGCTGGGTCGCGGCCAGCGGCTCGACGGTCAAGATTCCCGACCAGAATACGGTCTGGCAGCAGGAAGGCACCGGCAGCCTGGCGCCAAACAGCCCGGTGACGCTGAAATACGACAATGGCGAGGGCCTCACCTTCCGCCGCACCATCGCGATCGACGACCGCTATCTGTTCACCATCAAGGATGATGTGACCAATGTCGGCAATGCGCCGGTCACGCTCTATCCGTTTGCGCTGATCTCGCGGCACGGCGCCCCCAAGGTCGCGGGCTATTACATCCTGCACGAAGGCCTGATCGGCTATCTCGGGGATCAGGGCCTGCAGGAATACGCCTACAAGAAAATCGACGACGCCAAGGCGGTCAGCTTCAAGGTCACCGACGGCTGGCTCGGCATCACCGACAAGTACTGGGCATCGGCGCTGCTGCCCGACACCCACGCCCAGTTGCAGGCACGGTTCTCGTCCAACCTGGTGGGCTCGGTCAGGACCTATCAGACCGACTATCTGGAGGACGCGCAAACCATCGCGATCGGCGGCACCGGCAGCGCCAATGCGCGGCTGTTCGCCGGCGCCAAGGAAGCCAGCGTCGTCGGCATCAATTTTCCGATCGGCGGGCTGGGCGGCTACAACAAGCAGCTCGAGCTCAATCACTTCGATCTGCTGATCGACTGGGGCTGGTTCTATTTCATCACCAAGCCAATGTTCCTGGCGCTGGACTTCTTCTATCACCTGGTCGGCAATTTCGGCATCGCCATCCTGCTGGTGACGGTGCTGGTGAAACTGCTGTTCTTCCCGCTCGCCAACAAATCCTACGCGTCGATGGCGAAGATGAAGTCGGTGCAGCCGCAACTGGCCGCGCTGAAGGAGCGCTATCCCGACGACAAGATGAAGCAGCAGCAGGAGATGATGGAAATCTACAAGAAGGAGAAGATCAACCCGATCGCCGGCTGTCTTCCCGTCGCATTGCAGATTCCGGTGTTCTTCTCGCTCTACAAGGTGTTGTTCGTCACCATCGAAATGCGCCACGCACCGTTCTATGGCTGGATCAAGGATCTGTCGGCGCCCGATCCGACCAATTTGTTCACCTTGTTCGGCCTGCTGCATTTCGATCCGACACAGCTGCCCTTGTTCGGACACTACCTCGCGCTCGGGGTGTGGCCGATCATCATGGGCATCACGATGTGGTTCCAGTTCAAGCTCAACCCGACGCCGCCGGATCCGACGCAGCAGATGATCTTCGGCTGGATGCCGCTGATCTTCACTTTCATGCTCGCAGGCTTCCCCGCGGGCCTGGTGATCTACTGGGCATGGAACAACACCCTGTCGGTCATGCAGCAGAGCTTCATCATGCACCGCAATGGCGTGAAGGTTGAGCTGTTCGACAATGTGAAGGCGACGTTCAGCTCGAAGAAGGCCGCATCCAAGACCTGACGGACGGTTGAAGTTCTGGCGCGAGGGCTTCGAATTGCTCCTCGTCATTGCGAGGAGCAAAGCGACGAAGCAATCCACGCTTCCCAAGGCTGTCCATGGATTGCTTCGCTTCGCTCGCAAAGACGGTTGGGCCGCGGTGCCCCTTTTACGAAAGTCCTTCGCATGACCGCCGCACCGGATGCCGAGCTGATCGAGCAGGGCCGCAAATTGTTCGCGGGCGACTGGCAATTCTTCTGGGCCTCGCCCTCGATCGAGACGCTGCCGCCGATGGCGGGCGTGGAGGTGGCATTTGCCGGCCGCTCCAATGTCGGCAAATCGAGCCTGATCAATGCGCTGACGGGGCGCAACGCGCTGGCGCGGACTTCGAATACGCCGGGCCGCACCCAGGAATTGATCTTCTTCGAGGGTCCCGGCCACGCCGGCCTCCGGCTGGTCGACATGCCCGGCTACGGTTACGCCTCCGCGCCAAAGGCCAAGATCGCGTCCTGGACCGCGCTGATCCACAAATTCCTGCAGGGTCGCAGCAGTCTGGCCCGGGTCTATGTGCTGATCGATGCCCGGCACGGCCTCAAGGAAGTCGATCTCGACGTACTGAAGACGCTCGATAAATCAGCCGTGAGCTATCAGATCGTCCTCACCAAGGCCGACCAGGTCAAGCCGGCCGAACTGGAACAGCGCATCGCCGACGTCAAGGCCGCGCTTTCAAAGCACCCCGCCGCCTTTCCCGAACTCATCGCGACCTCCTCGCAAACCGGCGCCGGGATGCCGGAACTGCGCGCGGCGATGGTGCGCCTGCTTGGGGAGCGTGGCCGGTGACGGAATGCCGCATGCTGCGTATCCTGATCATTCTGGCCGGCGTGATGGGCGCCGATGGCGTCATCCTGGCGGCGGCTTCCGCTCATCAGGGCGACGCCGCACGGCTGGCGCCGGCCTCATCGATGCTGCTGTTTCACGCGGCCGCCGTGCTTGCGGTCGTGGCCTTGAGCGAGCGGGGCGTCATTCATGCCAGGATCGGCCTCTGCGCCGCCTTCGGCTTTGTCGTGGCGGCGGCCCTGTTCGCCGGGGACCTGACGTTGCGGCACTTTGCCGGTCACGGCCTGTTCCCGATGGCCGCGCCTGCCGGCGGCGCGCTTCTGATCGCGAGCTGGCTCACGCTCGCGGTGGCCGCCGCGTGGCCACGGACGGGTTAGGAAGCGAAGACTTCCTTCTTCCTTCTCCCCCGGCGGAAGAGGGGAAGAAAGCAAGCAGCACTTTGCGCCCTGCGCGCCAATCGGATAGAAACCGCCCGACTCTTGCACACGGTGAGACCGCTTCATGACCGACGCGCCGCATATCAGTCCGCTCGATCAGGCCCGCATCCTGTCCGAGGCGCTGCCCCACATGCAGGAGTATGACGAGGAAACCATCGTCATCAAATATGGCGGCCATGCCATGGGCGCGGAGGACCTCGCCAAGGCGTTCGCGCGCGATATCGTGCTCCTCGAGCAGACCGCCATCAATCCTGTGGTGGTGCATGGCGGCGGCCCACAGATCGCGACCATGCTGAAGCGGCTTGGCATTCAATCCGAATTCGCAGCTGGCCTGCGCATCACCGATGCCGCGACCATCGAAATCGTCGAAATGGTGCTGGCGGGCTCGATCAACAAGCAGTTGGTCGGCTATATCAACGAGGCCGGCGGCAAGGCGGTCGGCCTCTGCGGCAAGGACGGCAACATGGTGACGGCGTCGAAGGTGACCCGCACCATGGTCGATCCGGGTTCGCACATCGAGAAGGTGGTCGATCTCGGTTTCGTCGGCGAACCCGAGAAGGTCGATCTGACGCTGTTGAATCAGCTGATCGGCCATGAGCTGATCCCGGTGCTGGCGCCGCTGGCGACGTCGAAGACGGGGCAGACCTTCAACGTCAACGCAGACACGTTTGCCGGCGCGGTGGCGGGCGCGCTGAAGGCCAAGCGGCTGTTGCTGCTGACCGACGTGCCCGGCGTGCTCGACAAGTCGCAGAAGCTGATACCGGAACTGTCGGTGAAGGACGCGCACAAGCTGATCGCCGACGGCACCATTTCCGGCGGCATGATCCCGAAAGTCGAAACCTGCATCTACTCCCTGGAGCAGGGTGTCCAGGGTGTCGTCATCATCGACGGCAAGACGCCGCACGCGGTCTTGCTCGAGCTGTTCACCAATCAGGGCACCGGCACGCTGATCCACAAGTGATGACTCACGCGGGCACGCCACTGAGAGCCGTGATGGCCGGAATTATTCCGGCCATCGCCTTGCTCGCGAGTGCGCCGCCCGCCCATGCCGACCTCAAGCTCTGCAATCGCATGAGCTATGTGATCGAGGCCGCGATCGGCATCGACGACAAGGCCGCCACCGCCACGCGCGGCTGGTTTCGCATCGATCCGGCGGCGTGCCGCGTGGTCGTACAGGGCACGCTGACCGCCGACCGCATCCTGCTCAACGCCCGCGCGCTCGGTGTCTACGGCTCGTCGCCTATCCCGCAGAACGGCAGCGACACGCTCTGTATCGCGCCCGAGAATTTCGTGATCGCAGCCGCCCGCCAGTGCCGCGCCGGGCAGACGCCCGCGCCCTTTACCCAGATCACCCCGACCACGGCCGATGATGGCAATCTGGTGGCCTATCTCGCCGAGGACAGCGAATATGACGACGAGCAGGCAAGGCTCGCCGGCATTCAGCGGCTGCTCGTGATCGCCGGCTATGACGCCGCGCCGATCGACGGCGTCGACGGTCCGAAAACGCAAGGCGCCCTGGCCGCATTCCTGAAAAGCCGCGGACTGACGGCGGATATCGTGCAGTCGCCGAACTTCTTCACGACCATGATCGATGCGGTGCAGGCGCCATCTTCGACGGGGCTTACCTGGTGCAACGACACGCCGCACAAGGTGATGGCCGCGGTCGGCACCGACGACGGCAAGACCGTGGTCAGCCGCGGCTGGTATCGCATCGATCCCGGCAAATGCCTGCATCCCGACGTCACCGGCCAGCCCAAGCGGATTTTCAGCTTCGCCGAGGCCGTCGATGCCGACAACCGCACCGTCAAATTCAAGGACAAGCCGCTGAACTGGGGCGGCACGACGACGCTTTGCACGCGCGAGAGCAAATTCGAAATCAGCGAACAGGGCGACTGCGGCACCCGAGGCCTCGCCTCGGCCGGCTTTGCCGCCGTCGACATGTCGGGCGGCGGCAAGACGCTGCGCTTTGCGATGCCGTGATGGATTTTGGATTTCGCGGCCTACCGGATGCCCGCATGCGCGGGCATGACAGCGGATAGAAAGTGATGAAAACCTCGCGCCCCTTCGCTGCCATCGACACCTGGGTGTTCGATCTCGACAACACGCTGTATCCGCATCACGTCAACCTGTGGCAGCAGGTCGACAAGCGGATCGGCGAATTCATCGGCGACTATCTCAAAGTGCCGGCCGATGAAGCGCGCCGGATCCAGAAGGACTACTACCGCCGCTACGGCACCAGCATGCGCGGCATGATGACCGAACACGGCGTGCGCGCCGACGACTATCTCGCCTACGTGCACCAGATCGATCATTCGCCGCTGCAGCCCAATCCGGCGATGGGCGCTGCGATCGCAAAACTCCCTGGACGCAAACTGATCCTGACCAACGGCTCGACCGACCATGTCGACAAGGTGCTGCAGCGGCTCGGCATCGGCGGCCATTTCGATGCGGTGTTCGACATCATCGCCGCCGAGCTGGAGCCGAAGCCCGCGCCGCAGACCTACCACAAATTCCTCAGGGCGCACGGCGTCGATCCCAGGACGTCGGCAATGTTCGAGGACCTGGCGCGCAACCTCGTCGTTCCGCATCAGCTCGGCATGACCACGGTGCTGGTGGTGCCCGACGGCAGCCGGGAAGTCGTGCGCGAGGACTGGGAGCTGGAAGGCCGCGACGCCGCCCATGTCGATCATGTCACCGACGATCTGACGGGATTCCTGCAGAGGGTGGGCGGGGCGAGGTGAATTCGGGCGTCGCCGGCCTGCGCCGGCTCGACCGCCTGAAGCCGCCATGCCCCGCGAGGGCGCGGCGTCCGGTACGCTGCAGCCTCCGAAGTAAAGCTCCAGTGTCCCGGGTTACCGGATCACCCGCTTTCGCGGGTAATGACGACCGAGGGCGCGGCCGCGAGCCTTGACTCTCCCGCTCCAAATCCCGAAAAAGCCTGTCCAATTCGTCGCCGAAAACATCCGCCGCCCCAAGGAAATCTCGATGTCCCTGTCCTCGCTCGAATCCACCATCAATGCCGCGTTCGATGCCCGCGACGGCATCTCTGGCGCGACCAAAGGTGAGGTCCGTGACGCCGTGGATCACGCGCTCGACCTGCTCGACAAGGGCGAGGCGCGCGTTGCCGAGCGGCAGGCCAGCGGCAAGTGGCAGGTCAATCAATGGCTCAAGAAGGCGGTGCTGCTGTCGTTTCGGCTCAACGACATGAGCGCGATCTCCGGCGGCCCCGGCAAGGCATCATGGTGGGACAAGGTGCCCTCGAAATTCGAGGGCTGGGGCGAAAACCGTTTCCGCGACGCGGGTTTTCGCGCCGTGCCGGGCGCCATCGTGCGCCGCTCGGCCTTCATCGCGAAAAACGTCGTGCTGATGCCCTCCTTCGTCAATCTCGGCGCCTATGTCGATGAATCGACCATGATCGACACCTGGTCCACGGTCGGCTCCTGCGCCCAGATCGGCAAGCGGGTGCATATCTCCGGCGGCGTCGGCATCGGCGGCGTGCTCGAGCCGTTGCAGGCCGAGCCCGTGATCGTCGAGGACGATTGCTTCATCGGCGCGCGCTCGGAAGTCGCCGAAGGCGTGATCGTGCGCAAGGGCGCGGTACTGGCGATGGGCGTGTTCCTCGGCGCTTCCACCAAAATCGTCGATCGCGACACCGGCGAGACGTTCGTCGGCGAGGTCCCGGAATACGCCGTCGTGGTGCCCGGCACCTTGCCGCCGCGACTGCTGAAGAATGGCCAGCCTGGCCCCTCCACCGCCTGCGCCGTCATCGTCAAGCGCGTCGACGAACGTACCCGCGCCAAGACCAGCATCAACGAGCTGTTGCGCGACTAGAGGCCTCCACCTTGCTGCCGCGCTGAGAGCAGCACGCCGCGCTGGAATTTGTTCCGCACAAAGCTGGCCCACCGGCGGCCACGCATGTTATGCGGGGGCATGACTGACGCCCTCTCGATTGCCCGCGATCTCCTGCGCTGCCCCTCGGTAACCCCGGCCGACGCCGGCGCGCTCGGCGTTCTCGAAAATATCCTCAAAGACGCCGGCTTCGAGGTGCACCGCGTCACCTTCGGCGAACCCGGCACCGCCGATATCGACAACCTCTATGCGCGGATCGGAAACTTGCCGCCGCACATCACCTTCGCCGGCCATACCGACGTGGTGCCGCCCGGCGACGAGAGCGCATGGACCCACGGCGCATTCGCAGGCGAGGTCAAGGACGGCTTCCTCTATGGCCGCGGCGCCGTCGACATGAAGGGCGGCATCGCCTGCAGCGTGGCTGCGGTGTTGCAATATCTCGCCGACCATGGCGGCAAGCCCGGGGAAGACGGCAAAGGCTCGATCTCGTTCCTGATCACCGGCGACGAGGAAGACATCTCCGTCAACGGCACGATCAAGCTGCTGCAATGGGCGGCCGCGCGCGGCGAGAAGTTCGACCATTGCGTGCTCGGCGAACCCTCCAATGTCGAGACGCTCGGCGACTGCATCAAGATCGGCCGCCGAGGCTCCCAATCAGGCACGCTGTTCGTCGACGGGATTCAGGGACACGTCGCCTATCCGCATCGCGCGGCCAACCCCGTGCCGGACATTTCACGGTTGATCGTGGCGCTCAGCGACGAGCCGCTCGACCATGGCAGCGCGCAATTCCAGCCATCGAACCTGGAATTCACCTCCGTCGACGTCGGCAATCCGGCCAGCAACGTGATCCCCGGACAGGCGCGCGCCAAATTCAACATCCGCTTCAACGATCTCCACACCCAAGCTTCGCTGCGGGAACTGGTGGAGCAGCGCCTGGCGAAAGCGACCGGCAACCGGATCCGCGCCCGGATCGCGTGGGAGCCGTCCAATTCCAACGTGTTCGTGACAAAGCCCGGCGCTTTCACCGATCTCGCGGTCGCCGCGATCGAGCAGGTCACCGGCCGCAAGCCGGAATTGAGCACGAGCGGCGGCACCTCGGATGCGCGCTTCATCGCCAGCTATTGCCCGGTCATCGAGTTCGGCCTGGTCGGGCAGACCATGCACCAGATCGACGAACGGACGCCGGTTTCCGACCTGGAAAAACTGACGAGCGTCTATCGCGGGATCCTGGAGCGGTATTTCATTTGATTGATCAGGCAACCGTCATTCCGGGACACGCGTCTTCGCGTCGACCCGGAATCTCGATATTATCAGCTCGAGATTCCGGGTTCGCGCTTTCGCGCGCCCCGGAATGACGGCGTGTAGCCGCGCCTAATAATCCACCCGCACCAGATATAGCCCCTCCGGCGGCGCGACCGGGCCGCAGGCGGCGCGGCTCTTGGCGGCAAGGGCCGCGGCGAGATCGTCGGCGCACCAGCGGCCCTCGCCGACCCAGACCAGTGAGCCCACCATCGAGCGCACCTGGCTGTGCAGGAACGAGCGCGCCGAAGTGAAGATGTTGACGGCGTCGCCGTCTCGCACGACATCGAGCTGATCCAGCGTTCTCTCGGGCGATTTCGCCTGGCATTCGGTATCGCGAAAGGTGGTGAAGTCGTGCTTGCCGACCAGTTTTTGCGCGGCGGCGTGCATGGCGTCGGAATCGAGCGGCCGCGGCAGCCGCCAGGCGCGGCCGATGTCGAGCGCGAGGTTGGCGCGGCGATTGGCGATCCGGTAGAGATAATGCCGCTTTTTCGCGGAAAACCGCGCCTGGAAACTGTCGGGCACGATTTCCGCACTGAGCACGCCGATCGGATGCGGGCGAAGATGCGCATTCAGCCCGTCACGAAAGCGGCCGGGCACGAAGTGCTTGGCGATGTCGCAATGCGCGACCTGCCCGAGCGCATGCACGCCGGCAT
>JBAVEE010000996.1:0-4584 GCA_049587575.1 Bradyrhizobium sp. | reverse complement strand
CGAGCGGTTGGCGAGCTATCTCGATCTGAATGACGCGCAAAAGGCCGCATACAACGAATTCAAGGAAGCGCGATTGAAATCGCTCGCGGATTCGAAAACCAAGCTCTGCGCAAAAGAGCCTGACCTGTCGTCGTTCGAGGAACGGCTGAATTTCAGCCAGAACTTCCTGGAAGCGCGGCTCGACGCCTTGAAATCGGAAAATCCGAAGCTGATCGCGTTCTACAACAGCCTCGACGCCAAGCAGAAAAAGAAATTCGACAAGTTCCGCGCTCGTACGGCGCGCACCAGATAGGGACCTCCTGCCTCCATCCCCACAGGGATGGAGGCAGGTGTTATCGAGCCGGCTCGATCACGTTGCAGTTGCTGCGTCCCGACATCAGGCAATCCTGCATCTTGCTGGCGGCAGTCAACTCGCGGGCCAGCCACAATCCCACCGCCAGCAGCACGACGACGATCGCCAATCCCGCCATCGCCGGCCGCCGGTTTTCTCTCTGGTCGGGTTCGTTCATGGCAGAGCCGCCTTTCGATCCCACTTACCCCTCCGGAAGCCTCAATCCATTCAGCGACGCCCCCAGTGAATGGCCGCCCAGATCCGCTCGTGAAGGTAATACCACGCTATCTTGGTTACGATCTCGAGGCCGGCAATCGACCCGGCGATCTCGATCCTGCCGGTGAAGAACCAGCTGATGGCAAACGTATCGAGCGTCCCCAGCGTCCGCCAGCTGACGGCTTTGAGAACCGATCTTGTGTGTGTCTCTGCCCCGCGGAATAGAACCACCAGGTGCGCCTCCCTCGCTCATTGCTCACAACCTATCACGCGACATGCGGTCCGCCTGCCGATGTCATGCATAGGAGGAAATCATCCATGGACTCGGCGCCCGATTACGTGCATTTTGCCTTGAGAAATCAGTAAAACTCCTTGATTTAACAAGACAATTGCAACGCGCGCCGGGGCCGCCGGTATTTAGTGACTGGTTCGATAGGCCATCGAAGGGGTTGAAATGAGACTTGTTGCCCTGCTGGTCGCGATCTGCGCGGTGTCGCAATCCGCCCAAGCGCTCACGTCCGGATGCAAGACGATCCCCGACGCCGGTGCCAGGCTCGCCTGTTACGACAAGGCCAATCCGCTGTCGGCGCCGATTGACAAATCGGCTGCGACGAAGGCTGCCGCCCCGATGCCGGCAAGGACTCCGGGAGCAAACGCCGGTGCCACGAACTACGTCGATACGATCGGTGAGGAAGATGCGCGGATGAACGCGCAACTGAAGAATATCTGCAGAGGTTGTTGAACGGCCGATGCCGAGAGGATAATTGGAAACAACAGACAGCTGATGGCTGTGTTCGCACCCCGGCGCATTTTGAACCGTGATAACGCTGAAAATGGCATATTTGCCATCCTAGATGCTCATCCTTGAATCCCTTCCCACCGTCATCGGAACGGCCGCGGTGGCGCCCGCGCTGCTGATCCTGTGGCTCGTGGTCGCCGCCGACGAGCGGCCGGGACCGCCGGCCAGGATTTGGACCGCGTTTCTGCTGGGCGCCGCCAGTATTTCGCTGCTGGGCGTGCTACGCGCGCCAGTCATGTCGGTCCTCGCGGCGCCGGAAAACCCCTGGATTGCGCAGGCGGTGCATTCGCTGTTCGGCGTCGCGCTGCCCGAGGAAGCCGTCAAGATCCTGGCCATCGTCGCGGTTTCGGCGCGGCGCCGGCCGTTCGCCGATCCGATGGACACCGTGGTTTATGGTGCGGCGGCGGGACTCGGCTTTGCCGCCTACGAGAACCTCGCTTATCTCGTGCAGCATGCCGAGATGTGGCAATCGCTGGCGGCGCTGCGCAGCGTGCTGACCGTGCCCTTCCACGGCGCGCTCGGGATCATCGCCGGCGCCTATTTGGCGATCGCGCGGTCCGGCACGGCGCTCGGCGCGCACCGCCGTCACCGCGACTGGGCGCGAATCTCAAGCCGAATCCTGGTCCTGCTGGGACCGACGGCGCTGCACGCGGCTTTCGACTTCCCGCTGCTGACCCTGCAGAAAAATCCGGACATCGATGCCTCCGCCCGGTTCATACTCGGATCGGCAAGCGTGCTGATCGGGATCAGCTCGATCGCCTTCGCCGCGCGGCTGGTGCGGCGGGTCGGCCGTCATCACGCTCCGCGCACCGAGATCGCGCGCGAGCGATTGAGTCAGCTGCGGCGAATGTGGGCGTTGCTGGTGGTGGGCGGCGGCGCCGGGTTTGCCGGCTTGGCCTTCACGTTGTCGTCGATCCACCGCTGGTTGCTGAACCCGGATCGCAACATGGCGCTGGTTCTCGTTCCCGTCGGCCTCGTCTCGATCGCGGTCGGGATCGCATTGCTGGTCGTCACCACGGCGGTCTATATTCTCGGCCGCGATCGGATGCGCAGGACGTCACAGGGGTTTTCATCCGCGCCCGGTCCGGGCTGAACGGTATCGGGCCGGTCAGACGCCCGCTTGATCTCGCTCAACCCGCGCGGACAAACAAATTTGACCGTGCGCCGATCACGCACGCTATATTGTGCCGGCATCTCAGGGCCTCACCCTGCGTCGCCAGCACCGGGAGTTTGCAATGACCGTTCCCCAGGACTTCACCAACCTGCAATCGAAAATGAGCGCCGCGGTTCGCGAGCATTGGAAGGCCTTTTTGATCGAGGGGATCCTGCTGGTAATTTTCGGACTGGCCGCGATCATCGTGCCGCCGCTCGCGAGTCTCGCCGTCACCATCTTCCTGGGCTGGATGTTTCTGGTCAGCGGCATCGTCGGCCTGGCGCTGACATTCTGGGCGCGGCAGATGCCGGGCTTCTGGTGGTCGCTGATCTCGGCTGTGCTGGCGGTTGGAGCGGGCATTATCCTGCTGGCGATGCCGGTGCAGGGCACGCTTACCCTGACCATCGTCGTCGGCGCCTATTTCCTCGCCGAAGGGGTCGCGACCATCATGTACGCGCTGGAGCATCGCCGCGAACTGTCGGAGCGGTGGTCCTGGCTGCTGGTCTCGGGAATCATGGATCTCGTGATCGCTGCCATCATCATCACGGGACTGCCGGGGACGGCCCTCTGGGCCATCGGCCTTCTGGTCGGCATCAATCTGTTGTTCGGCGGCGCTTCCCTGATCGGAATGGCCCTCGCCGCGCGCAAGGGCTGAACCCGCGGGGCCGTTCGGACCGCTCTTCAGAACACCGGATCATGATCTAGCAGCCGCGGCAAATGCTCTTGAGCTTGCGGTCGAGCGCGGCATCCTCGCGAGCGACAGCATCGTTCGGATTGTTCAGATCGTTCTCCGACGGAACTTGCTCGATGCGCGGCTGGCGATGGCCGGTCGGGGCCGGCCACGGCATTTGCTTGTCCGACGATGGAGACGACCGATTTGTCGTGCCGAGGCGGTCGCCGGTTTGCGCGATCGCCATCGGACCGGCCGCCAGCACCAGAAGTGTCGTTGTCAGGATTATCTTTCGCATCTTGCTCCTCCCATCTCAGAGAATGCGCTCACGACTCCGGGGGATAAAGATGAACGTCACCGCAGTAGTCGACGATACGATAACGCGTTTCGGCGGGTTGATCACGCGCCGGGAAAAAAGAATTTTCAGCCGACAGGTAATTCGGGCCGACCGGCGCCTTGCCGTGGCCGCCGGGAATGTCGAGCACGTAATCCGGCTGGCATAGTCCGGATACCCGTCCCCTCAGGCGTCGCATGATTTCCTGGCCGCGTTCCAGCGTCGTTCGCAGATGCGAAGTACCGGGCGCGAGATCACCATGATGCAGGTAATAGGGCTTGATCCGGCATTCGACAAAGCCGCGCATCAGCGCCTCCAGCGTCGCCGGATCATCGTTGACGCCCCGCAACAGCACCGACTGGCTGACCATTGGAATGCCGGCGTCGACGATGGCCGCACAGGCTGCGCGGGCCTTGCGGGTCAACTCCCTGACATGATTGGCGTGCAACGCGACCCATGTCGTGGCGCCCTGGACCTTCAGCGCGGCGATCATCTCGCCGCTGATGCGCGAAGGCTCGGCGACCGGCACGCGGGTGTGAATCCGGATGATCCTGACATGGTCGATGCCGGCGAGGTCCGCCATGATCTCGGCGAGCCGACGCGGCGACAGCATCAAAGGATCGCCGCCGGTCAGGATGACTTCCCATATCTCGGAATGCGCGCGGATATAGGCCAGCGCATTCTCGTAGGCGCCCTGCGAGAGCGCCGACGCCTTGCCCGGTCCGACCATTTCCCGGCGAAAGCAGAACCGGCAATACACCGCGCAGACGTGAACCAGTTTGAACAGCACCCGGTCCGGATAGCGATGCACGATCCCGGAGACCGGCGAATGCGCGTCGTCGCCGATCGGATCCGAACTCTCGTTTGGCTGCGCCACCAGTTCCTCAGCGCTTGGGATATATTGCCGCGCAATCGGATCGTCGGGATCGTCGGGGTCGATCAATGCGGCGACGTCCGGCGTCACCGCCACCGCATAGCGCGCCGCGACTTTCTCCAGATCGCCGAGATCGGCGACAGACACGAGGCCATGTGCGACCAGCTCGGCGGGCTCGCGCAACGTCGCGATTGGCTTGAAATTGAC
>JBAVEE010000995.1:0-2283 GCA_049587575.1 Bradyrhizobium sp. | reverse complement strand
TGGAGGAGCAGGAGAAGCGTTTCACGGCCCGAATCGACGATCCGCTGCGGCAATGGAAGTTGAGCCCGATGGATCTCGAATCTTATCGGCGCTGGTACGACTATTCAAAAGCGCGCGATATGATGCTGAAGGCCACCGATTCGAAGCATGCGCCTTGGTACCTCGTTCGCTCCGAGAACAAAAAGCGCGCGCGACTGAATTGCATTTCCCACTTGTTGAAGACCATCCCTTACAAGCGCCTGTCATCGGAAAAAGTAAAATTGCCGAAGAGGTCCGACAAGAACCGGTACAACGACCTGGCAATTTTGCGGCGAATGAAATTCGTTCCTGAGCGGTACTAGGAAGTCGATTGTTCAACCCACAGAGGGGGTTCTGATGGCTGAAATCAACAAACTCTCCGTCGAGAAAGTGCTCAATAAGCTGCGCGACAACGATGCGTCCAACAGCTCGATGATCGAGCAGCTTGACGAGAAAATCAGGACGACCGACGAAGAGATACAGCGCCTGAGGGCAGCAAGAGCCCGCCTCAAGCGGAGTCAACCAGTGAAGCGCGATTGAGCTATCAATAAATTTCCTCGATCGCGTTGCGGATCGATCGACCTCCCGGAGAGAACCCTTACGCCACGTCGGCGCGCAGTACGCTGTCGAGTGTTGCGGTACGGTCGAGCCCGCCGACTTTTTCTTCCAGCCCCTCGGCCCGCAGCAAATCGCGCGCCGACCCATGGGCGCCGACGATGCGAAGAGCAATGCCGCGACTGGCAAGTTCGGCATTCAACTCGCACAGCATGCGTCCGCCGGCAAGGTCAAGAAAAGGAGCGGCGGAAAGGTCGCAGACAACAAGACGAACGGCGGCAGGGTCAGTTTCACGAAGTTGCTTCAAGACCGATTCCAGGACAGCGTCGGCATTGGCGTAAATCAGCGAAGCTTCGGGACGGAAGACGATCACGCCAGGCAGCGGTTCGTTCTCGGGATGGCGGTCCATGTCGGAATAGCTGTTGGTGCCGGGCACACGGCCAAGAAACGCAACGTGCGGGCGCGACACCCGGGCGAGCAGCAACAATATTGAGGCCAACGCTGCAAGTAGAATACCCTGCAATATTCCAAGTAACAGCACAGCCAGGAGCGCGATCGCTGCAGCGAAGAAGTCCAGCCGGCTCACTTGCCACATGTGGAGCAGCGCCGGAAAATCCAACAGCCCATACACGGCCGTCAACACTACAGCGGCCAGCACCGCCTTTGGCAGATTTTCGAGCAAGCCGGTTAGAAAAAGCAGGCAAAGCGCAAGCGTAATCGATGCAAAAACCAATGCCAGCGGTGTACGAGCCCCTGCCTTGTCGTTCACGGCAGATTGCGACAATCCGCCGGCCACCGGATAGCCCTGCCCCATCGCCGCTGCGAGATTGGCCGCACCGATCGCAAGAAGTTCCTGGCGGGGATCCAGAGCATACCCATGCTTTGCTGCAAAAGTACGGGCGGCCGATACACCCTCGATATAGGCGAGCAGCAGGCAGCCAGCCGCCAACGGTATTATTCCCTCGACATCGCGTAGCCTGAGAGCCGGGCCCGCCAGGGTAGGTAAGCCGGCGGGGATTTCCCCTGTTATCGGCAGCCCAAGGGCAGGAAGCCCCAACCCGGTGGCAACAATGATTGCCAGTGTAACGACCCCAAGCGCGACCGGCTTTCCCGGCAACAGGCGTTCGCCGAATACGATCAGCCCGATCGCGATGACCCCGACGATGGGAGCAAGGTACTGCACCTGATCAAGTTGCCCGGCCAGCAGCAAAGCTCTTTCGAAAAAGTTGTGGCCCCCGCCTGGGACGCCGAGCAGGCCCGGCAACTGCGTCATCGCAATAGTCAAGCCGGCACCGGCCTTGAAACCGACAAGGATGCTGTCGCTGATCAACTTCACGAGCGTGCTCAATCGCAACGCCCAGGCAAACACGCAAAGTCCTGCGACAGTGAAGGCCACCAGACTGGCGATCTGGGCGTAGCGTTGCGCGTCTCCCTCGGCCATTGCACCCACGGTCCCGGCAATCATCAGCGAAATGGCGGAAGTCGGCCCAACCGCGAGCTGACGCGAGGATCCGAGCAAGGCATAGCCGAGTCCGCCGAGCAGATAACCGTAGATGCCAACCTGCGGCGCCAGGCCCGCAAGGCCGGCGTAGGCGAGTGAAACGGGAATCGCATATGCCGCCAAGGTTACGCCGGCAACAATGTCCCCGGGCAGCCAGGCCGTGCGGTATTCGACCAACCAACGAGCCGGCGGAAACCACCAAAGCCGAC
>JBAVEE010000994.1:0-6770 GCA_049587575.1 Bradyrhizobium sp. | reverse complement strand
TCTGGTCCGGCAACCCGCGACATGACAACGACCACAACCGCTCAATTCCGCTTCGCCTGCTGACCCGTATCCTGGATGTGGATGCGACTTTTGTCAGTCTGCAGAAGGACCCGAGACCTGACGACAGGGCGACCCTCCTCGAACGGACCGAAATCATAGATCTCACCGCCCACCTCACCGATTTCGCAGAAACCGCGGCCCTTGTTTCCTGCCTCGATCTGGTGATCTCGGTGGATACCAGCGTCGTCCACCTCGCCGGTGCGCTGGGGCGTCCGACCTGGATCTGTTTACCTTACAGGCCCGATTGGCGTTGGCTGCTGGGCCGCGACGACAGCCCCTGGTATCCGACGGTGCGGCTGTTCAGGCAGAGCGAAAGCCGTGAATATGCAAGCGTTCTCGACCGGGTACGGACCGAGCTGCTTGCGACGATTTCCGTCTGGAAGGCTGGTTGACGTCAGCGGGCCGAAATCTTCTACAGCACCGGCACCCGCATGACGGAGGGAATGGCGCGGCGTAATCGCTCCGGTATGGACCCCGCCTTCGCTGTCGCCCCGCACCGCTGGGTTTGGCGAATCATCCTCTCGCTAGAGCCAGGCACATACCAGCGCCAAGTTGGCCACGCAGGCCGCCAATAATGCGACGGACAGCGTGATATGCAGGCGCTCGCAGGAGGTTCGAAGGATTGTTCTCATGGCGGGCGAAGACATCGGGCGATTCTAGCCGGGGAGTCTCGCACGATATTTTTGGTCTGATTCACGACTCGTTTACGACTCAGGGACTCCCGCCAGGGACGCCCCCAGCCCCGGATCGCCGCCAAACGCCCAGCCCGCGTTGCAACCCGGAATGGCCTTGCGCGTTAGGATTTTCTAGCGGAGCCGAACCATGCCCTACGCGCTATTCAGCCGTGACGCCAAGCTGAGCAAAGCCTATCCGACCGAGGCAGCCGTCTGGAAACTTGCCCGGAAAAGCGGGCTCGTCGTCGACGCAGCCTCCGCGGACGGCAAGCCGGCACCGCCGCCGCTGCTGGACAATGATTATGAGATCAGGCCTTGCCGGCCGGACCCGCAGGAAGATCCGGCCAGGAATCAGGCCGACGCCGAGCGCGAAGCGGAGCGGGAATTTCAGTTGAGTTATTCGGAGTTGGACTCTTCGGAGCGCCCTTAGATGGTCCGGTAAAGCCGCGGCTTGTCGGCGACGAGGTCGGAGGTTGGCCCAAGGCGTCTCCACTTCGCTCGAAAACGCTCTTAAAACGCTCTTGGGCTGTGCTCTTAGGGCGTCCCTGCCGCCAGCGACGCCTGCTCGGCGGCGAGCACCACGCAGACTTTCCTGCGATGCAGCCCCCTGATCGCCCCGGTGACCTTGAGCACCTTCCCGAGCGGACACGAGACGTCCTGCACGAAGGCAATTTCATAAGGCAAAAGCAAGAGGGGTTCGGATTTCAGCACGGTCTGGGCCAGACACGGCGTTACAGCAGCGGAAAGAGCCAACGCTAACGTCAAAACACGCATGTCAGTTGTCCACTGGACGGCAAAACCACAATACCGATCGTGGGTGAAAGTTTCGCGACCGTCGAAAATTATTTTTTCGGTCCGCCGGCGATGCCGACGCCCGGGCTGCAGCGCGGTTGACGCCTGCCGAAAAGGCCTCAGCCAGCCGCGCAAAAAACCGGCGCCGTCCGCCGGCCACCGCTATTCGCCCGCAAAAATGCTCACTGTGGGGGGAAGAGGCTTCCCTCGATGGTTTCGACGAGGAATTTCGAGCCGGCGTCCGACAAATGCACGATGTCGGTCGTAACTACGTCATCCGCCGTGGGGCCGACCCGCGTCAGGCAACCCTCGCCGTTGCAGAGCGCGCGCCACGCCGAGATATATTCGACGCCGGCGGCCCGGCTGAAAGCCCGCATCTGTTCGTCGCTTCCCGCCCCCGACACCCCTGATGCAATCCTGTCGGCGATCACGTGCCTAAACCGGTAGGTGTTCACCAGGGCCAGCGGAAGCGTGCGCTTCCAAAGCGGCACCGGACCCAGAATGACAATTCGCGGGATGTTGAGGGCTTTCAACTGCCTGATCGTTTCTCCGAGCTTGTCGAGATCATGGGTCCGGTCCCACATCGCGTGCAGCAGAAGGATCTGCGGATGCGATGACTTAACGAAGCCAAACACCAGATCGTTGACCGCGTCGCAATTGACATTGGCTGCCAAAATCGGCGCGCAGCCTGGGGCGGCAAAATGCGCCAGCCGAAACGGGATCGCTTCCTCCGCCTTCTTCAATCCGGGATAAAGCGCGGCCGCCGTGGAATCGCCCCACAAGAACAGAAGCGGCTTGTCGCCCTGCTCGATGCAACTCGCATCAAGGTGAGCGCCCTTCGCCTCGAGGAAGCACGTGTCGCGGAATCCGGCATTATTCTGCGGTGAAAGCAGCGCTATATCGCGAATTTCAGCGGGAAAACGAAAGCCAAAGCCGGCGCCGACCGCGGTTGCGATCCCCACGACACCGACCGTCAGCAATGCGAAAGACAGTCTCGGCACCGCATTTGGCTTTCGGCGAAGCGGGATTTCGACGAAGCGGAATGTCAGCCACGACAGGATAACCGCGACGATGACGGCCGCCCAGATCTCCACGAAATTCGGCACGCCGTTTCGCATGATCGCGAGATACGAAAGAAGCGGCCAGTGCCAGAGATAAAGCGGATAGCTGATCAATCCGATCCAAACCATCGGCCGGCTCGACAGCAAAATCCTGTTCACCGCCGAATTCGGCGCGATGATGATCAGTACCGCGCCAACCACCGGCAACAACGCATAGGCGCCGGGAAACAGGCTGTCCTTGTTGAGCGCCGCCGCAGCACCGACGATCGCGGCGACGCCGATCGCCGCCAACAGGTTGTCGGCTTGCGGAAAGCGCCGCGGCCGGCCTTCCGGACCGTCGACCAGGCGGCTGGCAACGATGGCGCCGGCCAATAATTCCCACGCCCTCGATATCGGAGAATAGAACGACCACTCCTTGTAGCCGAGGAAGATCATCAGGCTGACGCCAAACGAGGCAACCGCGATGGCCGCCATCCAGAAGCGCCGGCGCTTCGATCCGAACATCAGCAACAGAAGCGGCGGCCAGAAGATGTAGAATTGTTCCTCGATCCCCAGCGACCAAAGGTGCAGCAGCGGATTTTCGCCGGCATCCGGCGCGAAATAGCCGGTCTGCCCCAGTTGAAACAAATTGGATACGAACGCCACGCCGGCCGCGGTTGAGCGGCCGAGCAAGGCAAAGGCATCCGGCAAGAGCACAAACCAGCCGATCAGGTAGGTGACGGCCAGCACGACGATGAGCGCCGGAAATATTCGCCGGATCCGGCGAGCGTAAAATCCGAGGGCCGAAAAAGTGCCGGTCTTGGCCTGGGTGAGAATGATCCGGGTGATCAGGAAGCCGGAAATGACGAAGAAGATATCAACCCCGACGAACCCGCCCGGAACCAGCCAGGGCTGCGCGTGATATCCGACCACCAGCAGGATGGAGACCGCGCGCAGGCCATCGATGTCCGCGCGATAGGGCATATCGTTGTCGTGTCGGGGCCGACCGATCGGCAATAAAGGGCTCCCCTTCCCGTAACTTCTTTCCAGCACCGATCGCGCCCCTCGCGCGGCCCCGTCCAGGGCCGCCCGGTTGCTCTTTGCACCAGATTTCGCGATTGCAGAAGCCCTCCGGCCCCGGCGCCGGCCCGCGCGAATGCCAACAAGCCCGCCAAGCCTAACAAAAAAGGCCGGCGCAAGGCCGGCCTTTTCCGTGTCGATTGAGCTTCTCGTCAGTACCTTGCGACCACCGGGCCACCCCAGCCGAAGCGATAATTGATGCCCACCTTGACGGTATGCTCGTCGTCCCGGAACCGGGCGCCGATGATCTCGGGGGTCCCAGCGGTAAAGGTGGTGTTGCCGAAATTGTAATACTGATATTCGGCTTTGACCGACCAGTTCGGCGCGAACATGTATTCAAGGCCGGCGCCGACGGTATAACCGTCGCGGTGATCGCCGGTGGTCGCAAATGCGACCGGCACGCCGGCTAGACTGACGCCGATGTTGTCGTTGCCGCGCCAGGCGTAACCGCCCTTGGCGTAGAGCAGCGCCGGACCCCAAGTATAGCCGAGCCGACCGGTGACCGAACCGATCTGATCGGTATTCCCGTTTACCAGAGTGCCGCCGGGGAAAAGCACCCCGTTGCCGCTGTCGCCGGTCAGCCAGCTGTACTGGGCTTCGGCACCGATCACCCAGTTCGTCGCGAACTGGTAGTCGAAGCCGCCCTGCACGCCGCCCATGAATCGGCCGTTGCTGCTCTCCAGGCTGCTGTTGCCGGGGAACGCGCCACCGATATGGCCACCGATGTAGAATCCGGTCCAGTTGTAGACCGCTTCGGGCACCGTATATGCCGGAGCCTTGGTATAGGTGCGTGCCGGAAGATCGGCCGCAAATGCGGGAGCCGCGAATGCGATGCAGGCGGCCGTGCCGAGCAGAAGCTTTTTCATGAGAAGTTCCCCGTTACTGTCGTGATCGATATCAATCAAACAACGTGGCCTCAATTTGGTTGCTTCGTGGCAATGTGGGACTGCGTTTGTTTCCACAACGTGACCGGATGGCAACACCGGCGATAGGTTCCAGGGCGGTTGCTTTTTTTTACCCGAAAATGGTCACTTTTTATGTCCGCCGAGACCCCTTTCAGGTTCCGGGCTCGCTGAAATGTGATCAAGTTCCCTGATTCACCGCGGTCACGAGGCAGAAAAATCGCGGATCGGGCGGGGAAGATGACGCGGCGTCAGATTTGCCCCCGCAATCCCACGCTACCGCGTCAACTTTTCCAGCTCGGGAAACGGCGCATAAACCGCGCCGGCGCAGGTCTCGGTGGCCTTCTCGATTATTCGGTCGAGCCGGCCATTGACGTAAACAATCGCGCGCTCCTGCTCCGCGCGATAGCTGCCGTCCGATTCGCGCGGGGCAAAGCGCAGGCAACTGACATAACGCGTCTTGCCGTTGACGTCGCGTTGTACCGGCTCGGCCATAGCCGCGTCATGCACGCCGACCGGGTTGTTGAGATAGGCTTTCATGAAGGCGAGCAATTCGGCGCGGTAATTATTCGGGAACGGCTGATTGGCGGTACTGTCGCTGCCCATAAAGCTAATCGACCTGCTGTCGTCGCCACCCGCGCAAGCCGCGAGCGCGATCGGCAGTACCAGGATCGCCGCACGCTTTGCCGATATCCCCAACTGCAACCCGTCTTTCGAAAATCCGATGCCTGGAACGCTTTTAGACCTTCCGCGGATGAAAGGGAATCCACATTTCGACGTGGCGCAGACGCTGTCACGATACGGCGCCGGCCCATCACCATGGGGGGCCATGGCGTGGGCCGGACTGCCGCCAGGAGCGGCGGGGCGATGTGGGGGGCAAGCCGCGCCCCCGCGGACCGGTGTCAGCCGCGCTTGCCGGGGAGCGTCACATGCTTGGCTGCGATCTTCGAAGACCGATGCATCTTGTGCGTGGCCATCTTCTTGTGGAAGCGATGATGGCTGGCATGCCTGACATGATGGCGGCCCATCTTGGCATTGGCGTTCAACACGCTCGCCTTCGTCTGCACAGACTTGGTAACCGGCGCCGGCGCCGTCTTGTCGGTACCGGCGGCAAACGCGGGAGCGGCGAGCACGGAAACTGCAAGCAGCGCTGCGGAAATGGTCTTCAGCATGGTCTTCTCCTCCAAAAGAGATCACGGGGTGGCCGGTCGGATGGCCGGGCTCGTCGATCATGCTGCGACCTTAGGCGCCGCGCGCTGAACCCGCGGTGAAGCACGGCAGCAGACTTCGTTCATCTGGATGACATCTTCGTCATGTTCGTGGTCCGGCCGCGCATGCGGTCGGCATAAAAATTCCGAAAACTCGGAGGAATGTCCCGGGAATGATTGATTGCGTCGGGTGTTCAAATGAGCGGGCTTCGGTATAGGATTTGCCCCAACGGACATCAGGAGAGACGCATGACCAAATTTGCGATCCGGCTTTTGACACTGGCGATGTACGCGATGGCGCTGATCGCTGTGCCCATGGTCAACTCGGCCAAGGCCGCGGGCGGCGACAGCCCGTCGCCTCCAACCGACTCCGGCAAGGACAAGAAAAAGAAGGACAAGAGTTCAAGCATCGACGATCCCAGGTTCATCGCGGGCTATCGCACGGCCTACGCCACGATTTACGATCGCCACGATTACACTTCCGCCATCGAGCAATTGAAGGCGCTCGGCCATGACGATCGCGCCGATGTCGCCAATCTGATCGGCTATTCCTATCGCAAGCTCGGCGACTACAAGGTCTCGCAGATCTGGTATGAGCGCGCGCTGAAGGCCGACCCCAACCATGTCCGGACCTGGCAGTATTACGGACTGTGGCAGCTCGAACAGGGCAACCGCGATCAGGCGCAATATCACCTGAACCGCATCGGCCAGATTTGCGGCACCGATTGCCCGGAATACCGTTCGCTCGCTTCGGCGCTGGAAAAGCCGACCGATAGCGGCCTCGTCTACTGATTCAGGCGGCAAACCCCGGCCGGCGCGAACTCCTCGAGTTTGCGCCGGTTTTGTTTTGACACAGCTTTACTTCATCAGCGTCTCGGCCTCGGTCCGGAAAGCCTGGCGCGCGGCGTCCCGCGAATAGAACATGTGGCCGCCGGGATATACCACCAGCTTCACCCGCTCCGGCGAAGCATAGGCCGGAAGTTGATCGAGCAAGATCTTCGAGCCGAAATAGGG
>JBAVEE010000993.1:0-4348 GCA_049587575.1 Bradyrhizobium sp. | reverse complement strand
CGGGGGGGCCGACCCTGCTCAAGCCGGACACGATTGCGCTGATGATGACCAACCAATTGGCCGACGGAGTGTGGATGCGCTTTCCCACGACCGGCGAACTTCCCGGCCGGGGATACGGGCTGGCCGGCGGGCTGATCCTGCAGCCCTCGCCGCTCGATCATCCGGATTCGGCCGGCGAACTCTATTGGGGCGGAGTGGCGGGCACGCAATGGTGGATTTCGCCCAAGCGCAATGTTGCGGGCGTGATGATGACGCAGCGACACATGTCGTTCCTGCATCCCTTCGCATTCGAGTTCAAGCGATTGGCGTATGAAGCGGTCAAGCGCGCCTAGCACGCGCGCCGCGGCGGCTGGCAGCGGCCAGCTCAGGCCGCCTGTGCCACCACCCGGTTGCGGCCGTCATGTTTGGCCCGGTAGAGCGCGGTGTCGGCGCGCTTGAGCACGTCGGCAACGGCCTCGCCCTTGCGCTCCAGGGTCGACAGGCCGATCGAGATCGTGACCTCGATGCGTTTTGCGCCCTTGTTGACCGCGAACGGCTCGCCGGCGATCGAACGCCGCACCCGTTCCGCCACCATGCCGGCGACATGCAAGTCGGTTTCCGGCATCACAATGACAAATTCCTCGCCGCCATAGCGGCAGGCGAGATCGATGCCGCGGATCGACTTGCGAACCCGGACCGCGAATTCGCGCAACACGTCGTCGCCGGCGTCGTGGCCGTAATTGTCGTTGATCGATTTGAAGAAATCGATGTCGAGCATCATCAGCGCCAGCGGCTTGCCGCGGCTTGAGGCCTGCTCGGCCAGTGTACTTAGATGGCTCTCCATGTAGCGCCGGTTATGCAGGCCTGTCAGCGCATCGGTAATGGCCATCTCGATGGAGTTCTGCACATTGTCGCGCAGATGGTCGGCATAACGTCGCTTTCGAATCTGGGTGCGCGCGCGGGCCAGCAACTCGTTCTTGTCGACCGGGCGCAGCAGATAGTCGTTGACGCCGATCTCCAGGCCGCGGAGCAACCGCGTGTTGTTGTCGGCGTCGGCGATGGCGAGGATAGGCACCTGCCGGGTCCGCTCCAGCGACCGCGCCTGGCTGCAGAGCCTCAAGCCGTCGAAATTATCAAGCCCGAGCGAGACGATCAGAAGATCGTAATCGCCATCGGCGGCGTGAAACAGCGCCTCGGCGGGATTGGTCTCGACATCGACGGTGTGCTCGGTACTGAGCACCGGCGCCAGCCGCTCATAGGACGAGGGCCGGTCGTCGACCAGCAGGACGCGGCCGCCCTTCCCGGTGTCGGCCACGGCGCTGCGCTCGGGCGCCTGCACGCCAATCTCAAGCGAGGTGATGGCGCGCATGCGCAACTCGTCCGTCATCATCTTCAACCGTGTCAGGGAGCGCACCCGCGCGATCAGCACGACGTCGGACACCGGCTTGGTCAGGAAATCGTCGGCACCCGCCTCGAGGCCACGCACGCGATCGGCCGGGCTGTCCAGCGCCGTCACCATGACCACCGGAATGAAATGCGTTGCCGGATTGGACTTCAGCCGGCGGCAAACCTCAAAGCCGTCCAGGTCAGGCATCATGACGTCGAGCAGAATGATGTCGCATTCGGCACGCGCACAGACCGCCAGCGCCTCCGCACCGTTGGACGCGGTCAGGACATCGAAATACTCGGCCGAAAGCCGCGCTTCCAACAGTTTGACGTTGGCGGGGACGTCGTCGACGACCAGAATACGCGCGGACATCTAACTCTCCCTATCCGATGAACCGTCGGACGGTTTCAATAAACTTGCCGACCGAGATCGGCTTGGACAGATACGCCTCGCAGCCGCCTTCGCGGATGCGTTCCTCATCGCCCTTCATGGCGAATGCCGTGACCGCGACTACCGGAATGGAACGCAACTCCGGGTCGTCCTTGATCCACCGCGTCACTTCGAGACCGGAGACCTGGGGAAGCTGGATATCCATCAGGACGAGATCGGGGCGAAGCTTGCGCACCAGATCGAGCGCCTCGAAACCGTTGCTGGTGCCCGAAGTCTGATAGCCATGCGCCTCGAGCAGATCGCGAAAGAGCTTCATATTGAGCTCGTTGTCCTCCACGATCAGGACGGTTTTTGCCATCCCGCCCCTCCAATCTCCGTGATACAGGCCCGGCAGGCGGTGCATCGGACGCCGCCGCCAAGGGTGCCAAAAAGTGAAATCAAACTAGCGCCAGATTCGCTCTAACCCGTTAAGCTCGAGTGCGATCTTTATGCAAAGTGGTTTCCACTTGCTTGAACACATTCCGCAGACTCGGGCATGATCCCAGCAAAATAGAGACCATAAGTTACGGAAAGGCAAACACACCAGTTGAGAAAATCCACTCACAACCCCCGGGAAGTGGCTGAAATCGTTGCAGTTCAGGCACTTTCTTTTGTTGCCGGCGACCCTGAACGCCTGGGCATGTTCCTGGCCGAAAGCGGGATCGGTCCGGAGACCCTGCGCACCGCCGCCGCCGATCCGCATTTTCTCGCAAGCGTGCTCGATTTCGTGATGCGCGATGACGCAACCGTGAAGGCGTTCGCAGCGGCCTCGCAGCTTCACCCCACCAACATCGCCGCGGCTCACCAGGCGCTGAACGATCCGCAATGGGAGCGCGACGTACCGTGACACCACGGCGGTGCATTTGAAGTTCCGGTCAGACTCGCGGTAACCTCTTCACAGGAACTTCAAGCGCGCCGCACTGGCAATTGTCGTTCGCTGGCGCTCCCGCAGATTTCGAAGTTCGTACATAGGTGGCGGGTCGAATGGGGGCGAACTTCGAAAGCGGAGCAGCGGCCGCGCCAGCCTCGGCGGAGGGGCCGAGCTGCTTCTGCCGGGACTGCCTCCATGACCAGGACATCGCGGCCAGGCGATGCGGCGAATGTGGTTCGCCCCGCCTTGTTCGTCACCATGCGCTGCCAACTCTCACCCTCGCCCATATCGATTGCGACGCGTTCTACGCAACGGTAGAGAAGCGCGACAACCCGCAGGTTGCCGACAAGCCCGTCATCATCGGCGGCGGCAAGCGAGGCGTGGTCTCAGCGGCGTGCTACATCGCCCGCACCTTCGGCGTCCGCTCGGCCATGCCGATGTTTCAAGCGCTGGCGCTCTGCCCCTCCGCAACCGTCATCCGGCCCGACATGGCCAAATATGTCAGGGTTGGCCGCGAGGTGCGCCGCGCGATGCAGGCGCTGACGCCGCTGGTAGAGCCGCTTTCGATCGACGAGGCATTCCTGGATCTCGGCGGCACCCAGCGCGTTCACGGCATGATCCCGGCCAAGGTGCTGGCGCGTTTCGCCCGCGAGGTCGAGCGCGACATCGGCATCACGGTTTCCGTCGGTCTGTCCTGCAACAAATTCCTGGCCAAGATCGCTTCCGACATGGACAAGCCGCGCGGCTTTGCCGCGCTCGCGCAGGATGAGGCGCGTGCGATGCTGGCGGAAAAGCCGGTCGGCTTCATCTTCGGCGTCGGACCTGCGACCCAGGAACGGCTGATCCAGCGCGGCTTTCGCACCATCGCCGACCTGCAGCGCGCCGACGAGAGCGAACTGATGAAACAATTCGCCGCCGAGGGCCGCAGGTTGTGGCGGCTGGCGCGCGGCATCGACGATCGTCGCGTGGTGCCCGATCGCGGCGCCAAAACCATTTCCAGCGAGACCACGTTCGAGAGCGACATCCGCGATTTTGCGACCCTCGAAAAGACGCTGTGGCGGCTGTCGGAGAAGGTGTCGTCGCGGCTCAAGAGCAGCGAACTGGCGGGATCGACGATCACGCTGAAGCTGAAGACCGCCGATTTCCGCCAGCGTACCCGCTCGCAATCGATCCACGCCCCGACCCAGCTCGCGGCGAAGATCTTCGCGCTATCCAGGGAAATGCTGGCGAAGGAGATCGACGGCACCGCATTCCGGCTGATGGGCGCCGGCGTCAGCGCGCTCCGCCCGGGCTCGCAAGCCCACGACACCGACATGCTGGATCGCCGCTCGGCGGACGCCGAACGCGCGATCGACGATCTGCGCAGGAAGTTCGGCCAGGCCGCCGTGATCAGAGGCATCGCCTATGAGGGGCCGAAGACGGACTGACACTACGGAGCGTCATTCCGGGAATGAGGCTTCGCATCGCATCTGGAACGACGGCAGAGCCGTCACTTACACGGCTTGGAATCCCTGACGTCGAACTTTCCCAGGGCGCCGGAAATCACAAAGTCGTTGTAGTCGAGCACCAGCGCCCGCGAGACGCCGTTCTCGAACAGCTCGAACGACATCGCATAGACCGGCGTCTGCTCGCCGTCCTTTGTCTTCGCGTCGCGATCGAAATAGCTGACCGTGACCGGCCAC
>JBAVEE010000992.1:0-3763 GCA_049587575.1 Bradyrhizobium sp. | reverse complement strand
CGGGTACGCTTGACAGGAAGATTGACAGATGAGCCGCCTCCATAGCGAGAGCCACCTTGTTGAGCGCATCGGTTGGCTGAGAGCCGCCGTGCTCGGCGCCAATGACGGAATCATATCAACCGCAAGTCTGATACTAGGAGTGGCGTCGGCTGCGGCTTCGCAAAGCGACGTGCTGCTGACCGGCGTTGCCGGCCTGGTCGCCGGCGCCATGTCCATGGCGGCTGGCGAATATGTGTCGGTCAGTTCGCAGTCCGATACCGAGCATGCCGACCTCGCGCGTGAGAAACGAGAACTTGCGGACGACCCCGTGTTCGAGAGGGAAGAACTCGCTCAGATTTACGTCGCGCGAGGCGTCGAAGCCGGTCTCGCTCGCGAGGTTGCGAAGCAATTGATGGCGAAGGACGCATTGGGAACGCATGCGCGGGATGAACTTGGCATCTCCGAGATCAGCACCGCTCGTCCGGTGCAGGCGGCACTTGCGTCCGCCGCGACCTTTTCCATCGGGGCCGCGGCGCCGCTTGCGCTCGTCCTGGTCGCGCCGTCAAATGCCGTGATCCCGGCCGTCGCAGTCGGATCGTTGTTGTTCCTGTCCCTGCTTGGCGCGATTGGTGCGAAAGCCGGAGGCGCCGGCTTGCTGAAGCCGACCATACGCGTGACGTTTTGGGGCGCCTTCGCGATGGGTCTCACGGCTGCAATTGGCAGCGTTTTTGGCAAGGTTGTCTGAACGTCTGCGTTCGAGACCGTCGGGACGCTCCCTCGCCATAAGGCTCGAACTAGTTTGCCGCCGACTTGGCAGCCGGCGTCACCCGCCAGACCGCGTTGCCGACATCGTCGGCCACCAGCAGCGCGCCCTGCCTGTCGATCTTGACGCCGACCGGCCGGCCCTGCGCCTCGCCGTCCTCGTTGAGGAATCCGGTCAGCACGTCCTGCGGCTTGCCGGAGGGTTTGCCGTCGGCGAACGGCACGAAAATCACCTTGTAGCCGGCGCGGGGGTTCCTGGTCCACGAGCCGTGCTGGCCGATGAAGGCCCCGTCGGCCATCTCGGACGGAAACAGATTGCCGGTGTTGAAGGTCAGTCCAAGGGAAGCCGTATGCGCGCCGAGCGCGTAGTCCGGCGCGATCGCCCTGGCCACCAGATCGGGCCGCTGCGGCTGGACGCGGACGTCGACATGCTGACCGTAATAGCTGTACGGCCAGCCGTAAAACGCGCCATCCTTCACGGAGGTCATGTAATCGGGCACGAGATCGTTCCCGATTTCGTCGCGTTCGTTGACGACGACCCAGAGCGCGCCGCTTTGCGGCTGCCATGACGGACCGTTCGGATTGCGAAGGCCCGAGGCGAACACGCGCCACTTCCCGCTGGCACGGTCGACTTCGAGTACCGCAGCACGATCGGTCTCGGCCTCGATGCCGTTTTCGCCGATATTGCTGTTGGAGCCGACGGTGGCATACAGCTTTGATCCATCGGGGCTGGCGGTGAGATCCTTGGTCCAGTGATGGTTGATGGTGCCCGCGGGCAGGTCCGCCAGCTTGACGCCCGCCGCGGAAATCTTGATGTCGCCGGCGTGGTAAGGGAATTTCAAGATCGCATCGGAATCGGCGACATAGAAGTCGTTGCCGACCAGGGCCATGCCGAACGGCGAATTCAGCCCTTCGATAAACACGGACCTGGTTTCGGCGACGCCGTCGCCGTTCGCGTCGCGCAGCAGCGTGATGCGATTGGCGCTCGGCGTATCGGCGCCGGCACGGGCCATGACCATTTTCGTGATCCAGCCCTTGATGCCCCTGGTATCGTCGGGCTTCGGCGGCTCGTTGGTCTCGGCTACCAGCACGTCACCGTTCGGCAGGACGAAAAGCGTGCGAGGATGATCGAGGCCGGTGGCGAAAGCGTTGACCGCCATTCCCTTGGCGGCGACCGGTTTGCCACCGGCGGGCCAGCCGATCGCTTTGGCGATATTGACCGTGGGTATCAGGGAATTTTCCGGCGCCGGCAGCCTGGGCGAGGGCCCAAAAGTCTGGTCGGCCGCGGCGCCGTCCTGTTCGTTGCAAGCGGCGAGCGGCACGGTCAGGCCCGCGATACCTATCGCCAGCAGCAGACGCCTGGCCAGCTGAAGATTTCCGGGAAACAAAATATGTTTGCGCATGCCTGTTCCTCACCTCAGGCGGACAATACGGGAATCCGGCGCCGGTTGACAGCATCAGCCGTGAATATCGCGTGACATGAGGGGCACGGCGCGATCCACTGACCGCCGAGAGCAGAACAAAAACGGGGGTGAAGATGACCGCAGCGCAAGCGGGTGCGCAGGAGGCCGAATGGCCGAAATGGCGCGCCGTCGCCGATCTCTATCATGCCTATTTCACCGGCCTCATCCTCACGGTGGTGACGCGGCGCGGAGCGCCCGATGCCGCGGAGTTCGTATTCCGGGTGTTTCGCCGTCAACAGCAGGAACGCTTCCTGCCGGGCCTGAAAAAACTCGGTCTCAGCGATCTGCCGCCGGCGGTGGCGGCCGCGCAATATCACTATCTTTCCAATTGGATCGGCGGTGTTTGCGTCGAATACATGTACGAGTCCGATCGCAAAGCCTGGATCCGCTATCCGCCGCCGCGCTGGATCTGGAAGGGAACGGCGATCTGCGGCGTGCCCGGCGAGGTCTCGCGGGCGATGCTGCGAGGCTGGCACGCCAACAATGGCGTCGCGCTCGGCAATCCAAGGCTTGGTTTCGTCTGCACCAAACAGAGTTTGGACGGTCAGGACGGGCTGGAAGGGTACTATTGCGAATACGACCACGCGATCGAGGTCGATCAGCGCCTGGTTTTCGCGCGGCACCTCGAAGCGCCGCTGTTCGATCCCGCAGCCGCGCCCGCATTGCCGGTGGCGAGCTGGCCGAAGCCGAGACTTGAAAAGGCCTACCGGAATTACGCCATGGAATATGTGCGGACCGCGGCACCCGTCATGGTGCAGCTTTTCGGTCCGGCGGACGCCGGCCATCTGCTGCATCTGACGGGCAAATTGATCGGCATGCAGTATTTCGACGAGATCGCGCGCGGCTTCTCGGCCGATAGAGGAGGTGCAGGAGCTTTTGCGGCGCTGCTGCGCGCGCTGCTTGAAGCGCAGGGCGATTTCGCCGAGATCACCCGGTCCGGCGGTGGCTTCGAAATCAGCCAACGGTCGTGGAATCTGATGTCCGGTGTCGGCGATAATCACCCGGCTTGCGCTGGCGTTCTGCAAGGGCTGTGCGAAGGCTTGGCGGCCGGCTGCGGCCGGGGCATCGCCGTGATCATGCGCGCCGCGGCCGGAGGCGGCGCGCCCTTTGTCTGGTCGGTCAGTTGATCGTCATGGCCCCGCTGCGATCGGCGCCGCCGTGATGCCGCCGGCCAAATGGTCTGGTAGCGACCGAACCAGCTAGCCAGATATAGTCGCCGAGACCGCGCGCGCGACCGAGGCAATGATGGCGTTTTGTTGCGCGGTAGGGACGCTGGCGCCGGTCAGATAGGCCGCGACGATGATAGGCGCGCCGTTTGGCGGCCAGACTATGGCAACGTCATTGGTCGTGCCTCGCTCTCCGGCACCGGTCTTGTCCCCGATCCGCCAGTTTCTGGCAAACCCGGAGCGTAATCGGACATCGCCAGTCTTGTTGGCGATCAGCCATGCCGTCAGTTGCTCGCGCGATGCGGCCGACAGGACCTTGGTGTCAAGAATGAGCGTCTTGAAATTCGAGGCCATCGCATTCGGTGTAGTGGTGTCGCGGGGATCGTCGGGGAG
>JBAVEE010000991.1:0-1772 GCA_049587575.1 Bradyrhizobium sp. | reverse complement strand
CGTGGGGTGGACGGCGGAATCAATAAAGCTGTTTCTACCAAGCCGTCAACAGAAATTTCGGAAAATCAGAAATCAATTGGGGCGGGCCGCGCAAGTCCCGAAGCCGCGATTGGTTCCATTCCCGGGCGGCATGGGCGAATTCCGCAAGGTGCCGCGGGCGCGGCAACGATCGGTGCGGCTTGAGCGTTGGCGGGGGCAGGGCAGGCAAACGTCGGGATGGCAATGACGACCAGGGAGCTTCAATCGCTGACGCCATTGCGCGGCATCGCGGCGGTCTGGGTGATCTGCTTTCACTTCGTGGTGGTCTACTTTGCGTTCCGCCCCGAGCAGTTCAGTTGGGTCTTCAACAAGGGATATCTGGCCGTCGACATGTTTTTCATGTTGAGCGGCTTTGTCCTGAGCCACGTCTATTGGCGCGCCTTTGCCGTCGATGCGTCCGCTCAGGCGGGGAAATACTGGAGCTTCATGGGCGCGAGGGTCGCCCGGCTGTATCCGCTGCATCTTTTCAACCTTTGCCAGTTCGTGGTGGCGACGCTGGCCTTCCGCTTCTGGCAAGATGGCTACGCCGGCAAATTGAGTTCGATACCGGTCGAGGGCCCCCGGTCGCTGACGGCGCTTGCCGCCAACGTGGCGATGCTGCAGGGAATCAAGGCCAGCGAACTGGCCTGGAACTATCCGGCCTGGTCGATCAGCGTCGAGTTCTTTGCGTATTTCCTGTTCCCGCTCGGGCTTCCAATGATGGCGCGGGCGGATGCGCGCACGAGGTCGCTGTTGGCGGCCGCCGCCGTGTCGGCCCTGGGCCTGTTCGCCTATTTGGCGGGCGGCGATTTCAATCAATGGGATGGCCCGATCACCCTGCTGCGCTGCCTGCCGGAGTTCGTGCTGGGCGCCCTGTCATACGCCGGCTTCCGCGCTTCGCTCTGGCCCGACTGGTTCAGCAGGGATGGCACGGTCGCAGCCGTCGCTGCCGGCCTGCTTGTGCTTCTGCATTTCGGGGCTCCGGACATTCTTGTCGTCGCGGCGTTTCCGGCCGTCATCCTCACCGCGGTGATGAACGCGGGGCGGGTCGCGCCCGTCCTGAATGCCGGTCCGCTGGTGTGGCTCGGGGAAATTTCCTATTCGCTCTATCTGGCGCACGGCTTCGTTCAGTTCCTGACGACGAAGCTGCTGGCCGGCGCCGGCGTGCGAGATCCTGCCGAACTCCCGTATGCGAGCGCTGCGTGGATGCTGCTCGCCATGCTCGGCGCCACGCTGCTGATGGCCGCCTTCACCCATCGGCGGATCGAGATCGCCGGCCGCACTCGCTTGCGCCGGATTCTGGCGGCGCCGGGCGATAGATCGTCGCCGCAGCCGGCAAGCCGGCTGGCGTGAACCCATCCGCGGGGTCGATGGTTTGCAGGCGGCGCGCTCGGCGCCGTGGACAAAAACCGCTTACAGCGTGCAGCGGTGCTGCTGCCGCATCTGTTGCTGCACCGCCGCCGCGGCGGTGAAGGTCGGCACCGGCCTGCTGACGACCTTGTAATCCGACGGCCACCGCAGCGGCTTGGAGGTCAGGTCCTCGTTCCATATCTGGCAGATGCCGGTGTTGTCCCAGCGGATCACATAATAGCCGGCCTGCGCGGGGCTGACGACGGCAACGCTGGCGGCGGCGATGCCGGCGGCGGCACAGAGAGCGGTAACGCGACGCATGACTGAACTCCTGTCAGGAAAATAAAACATTGTCCCAGTGCCGCGGCGTGGTGGGCCGCGGCGGTGCCCATCTTCAGAGCATG
>JBAVEE010000990.1:0-1983 GCA_049587575.1 Bradyrhizobium sp. | reverse complement strand
CAGGTTTTCGCCGCGCGCGCACCATCATTCGTATACGAACAAAATGTTGCGGCGGCGAACGATACGAAATTCCCAAACGCCCGCCGACCGCGCCGCCACGCATTTTGCGACGTTCGACAGTTTGACGCCGGCTTCGAGAGCTGTTCATGCTGACTGATGCGACTGCTGCCGCCGCCGACAAGATCCGCTGCGATGCTTGCCCCGTAATGTGCTATATCAAGCCGGGCGCGGCCGGCGCCTGCGACCGTTACGCCAATCACGATGGCCAATTGGTGCGCGTCGATCCGCATATTCTTCTGGAGCGGACGGTGTCGCACGGCGGACGGCTGGTGCCGTTCCAGGCCGGCGGCGACTGGGACGGCAAGATCGTCCACGAGCCGGACGTTTTCGTCACCGCCATTGGCGCCGGCACGACCTATCCCGACTACAAGCCCGCGCCTTTTATCGTGTCCTCGCAGATCGACGGCGTCGATATGGTCACCGTGGTGACCGAGGGCATCTTCAGCTATTGCGGTGTCAAGGTGAAGATCGACACCGATCGCTATCTCGGCCCCGAGACGGCGACGGTCCGGGTGCAGGGCGAGGCCGTGGGTCATGTCACCACCAGCGAATACGGCTCGCAGATGCTGTCGCTGGGCGGCGTTCATCACCTGACCGGCGGTTCGAAGAAGGAGGGGCGCGTCACCTGCGACGCGCTGATGGATCTGAGCAACTGCAAGCCGGTCGAGCTTGTGATCGACGGCGGCGCCAGCGTGGTCGTGCAGGCCGGCTATCCGCCTGTCGTCAACGGGATCGCCGAGGAGCGGATGCGGGTCGGATGCGGCTCGGCCACGATCGGCATGTTTGCCAAGCAATGGCACGGCAAGGTCGATGAGGTCGTCGTCGTCGATGACCACATCACCGGCGTCCTCAGCGAGCACCAGGCCGGCAAGTTGCTGGATATTCCCGATACCGGCATCAAGATGAAGGGGCGGCGCTCGACGCCCGGCCGCTATTTCCAGGTCGCCGAGCCCGGCACCGGCTGGGGCGGCACCAGGATTTCCGATCCGCTGTCGGTGCTGGGCCCATTCGACCCGAAGGTGGCCCGTCCCGGCATGACCATGCTGATGGTGTCCACGACCGGCGAACACGCGGCCTATTATGAGCTCGACGCGACGCTGAAGCCGATTGAGAAGACCATGCCGGCCGATCTCAAATTGTCCGTCGAGCGAATCCAGGAGAATTGCGAGCCCGCGCTCTGCACCGTGCTGTTCATGGGCGGGGCGGGCGGATCGTTGCGGGCAGGCGTCACCGACAATCCGGTGCGCCTGACGCGTTCGGTGAAAGACGCGCTGACCCGCGTCACCAGCGGCGGCGCTCCGGTCTATGTCTGGCCGGGGGGCGGCATCACCTTCATGGTCGACGTGACGCGACTGCCGGCGGGCGCATTCGGCTACGTCCCGACGCCGGCGCTGGTGGCGCCGATCGAATTTACGCTGCGGCTGTCGGATTACGCCGCACTGGGCGGCCACATGGACCATGTTCGTCCGCTGGCGTCGATGAAGGCGAATACCGAAACCCGCCAAATGACGCCGCCAGCGCCTGCATCGGGGTCGCGCGCATGAAAAGACTGCCGCAGATCGGATGGCTGGCGGACGGCAGGCGGCTGCATCTGCAGGATGGCCCGATCGACCTGATCGTGGAGGCGCATGGCAGCGCGACGAACGTGCGCGCGGCCTATCACGCGGCGGCTCGCCGCTTCACCGGTCTGCTCGATGAGCTCTGCGGCGAGTTGCCGGCATTGCGCAAGGCTGCGGATCCGCAGCAGTGCGTGCTGGAGGGGCCGGTCGCACGCCGGATGCATGCGGCGGTGGCGCCGTTTGCCGCCGGTCATTTCATCACCCCGATGGCGGCGGTGGCCGGCAGCGTGGCGGAGGAAATTCTCGGCGCGATGCTGCGTGAGGCCTCGCTCGATCGCGCTTATGTCAATAATGGCGGCGATAT
>JBAVEE010000989.1:0-5189 GCA_049587575.1 Bradyrhizobium sp. | reverse complement strand
CTCCTGGACGATCGGCGCCGGACCGGCGATCTGCGGCTCATAGCCGGGCTGCGCCTGGGCCGGCCGGAAAGGCGGATTCGGCTGCACCGGGGGCATCGCGGCAGTATTCGGTAAGCCGGGCGGTTGGCCGCCGGGAGCCGCTTGCGCGCCTCCCTGAAACAGCCTCAGGCGTTCCTCGAGCTGCCGGTTACGGTATTGCAGCTCCTCATTCTGCCCGGTGAGTTGCCGCAACTGGTTTTCAAGCTGCTCAATCCGGATCTCCGGATCGACATCATCGGATTGCGCGAACGCCTGCGAACCGAGCGCCAGCATCGCGGACAACGCCACGGCGCGCGTAACTTTATGAAACCTGGATGACATTGTTGCCTGACGGACGAAGTCGACGTGAGATCGAAACGGACCACCTTGAGAGAGGGAGTACGCCAAAAATGTGACTGAGACAAACACGTAAACCGGACCACGGACTTCAAGCCGGAGACCTCACGCAAAGCCCCAAAATAAAGCCGGCGCCCAAGGGCGCCGGCCAAAAACTTGTCGAAAAGGGAACGCCTCAGGAGCTCGCGTTCAACACCGTGACCGCGCGGCGGTTCTGCGACCAGCAGGAGATGTCGTTGCAAACCGCGACCGGGCGCTCCTTGCCGTAGGAGATCGTCCGCATCCTTGAGGGATCGATGCCGCGCGAGGCGAGGAAGGTGCGCACCGATTGGGCGCGCCGGGCGCCGAGCGCGATGTTGTATTCACGGGTGCCGCGCTCATCGGCATGGCCTTCGATCGTGAAGGAATAGCGATTGTAGCTCTGCAGCCACTGCGCCTGCTTTTCCAGGGTCGCAATCGCCTGCGGCGACAAATCTGTCTGGTCGCTTTCGAAGAATACGCGGTCGCCAACGTTGACCACGAAATCCTGCTGGCTGCCCGGCGTGGCGGCACTTGCCATCGCACCATCGGCGAGCGGGTTCTTCGCACAGGCGCCCATCGCCAGCGCCACCGCGAGCACCGCGGCCAGCTTCAATCCCTGGAGGATACGCATCTGATGTTTCATTCCGGAGCCTCCACGCTCACGTTCTTCAACTGTTATCCGGTCTACAGGGCGATGGTTAAGCGAACGTTCCGTCAACCTTGATGGGATGTTGCCAAATCCGATCAAATGCCAGCAAGCGGTGAAAAGCAACCGCGATGGTTAATGGGTTGTAAATGTGGCACGAGGGTGAAGGCAAGTCGCGTTAGCCAGCAGAACCGCCGGTTTTGCCGGAATTTTGGGCTAACCACCGAGGGGGAACCGCGAAATGCAGCGGTGAGACGTAACCGACGGCAGCTAGACCAGGGATGCGGCTGCGTCAGGACTGAGCGGCGCCGAGACGAGCATCGGCCGCGACAAAGCCCGGCGCGAGCTGCCGCGATCGAACAGCATGCGCCTCTCGAAAGCGCTCGATCGCAAAATCGGAAAACGCGCCAGGACCCTTTCCCGGAGCGCCCGGAAATCGGACGCCATCAACACCACCTTTTTCGAATGCCAGCCCGGAAAGGCGCGCGGTTCGGTGATGCTCTCGTGCAGAAAGATGCGGCGATAAAACGCCTGGTGATCGGTACGCACCATCGCCAGCCCCGTATCGGCATGAAAATGATCGCATGCCAAATAGGCCAGCCGCAGCGTCACATAGGGAAGCTCCGGAAACTGCTTGGCCTTTTCCGGGTCTGCAGCAAAACGCGCCGGATCGACGAAAACTTCGCCTCGATCGAGGCGGCTATGGAGGACATCGCCGAACAGTTCCGTCGTATAGGATGTCCGCCACTCCGACGTCAGGACGTGAAGGCGCAGAGCACTACAGAGCTCTCCGTCAAGATATATTCCGAAGATCCAGGCGTTGGGCGCATCATCATAAACATCCCTGATGCGCCGGGACTCTGACGGCGAGATCAATCCGCCATGCAGATAGGCTCTGTAACGCATCAGGTAGACTGAGTCTTTTTCCTCGGGAGTTTCGATGAGCCGGTAGTCGACGCGATCGAACAGCGCTGATCCCCGCAGAATGGGCGACGTGCGCGGTTCGGCTCCGGACTGCATTTGATACCCTCACACTTCCACGCAACTTCCGCGCGTGGAAGAAGATTAATAGCTCCTTAACGGAATTGCAAAGGCTTCGAGACGTTAAGGTTAACCTTTCGGCGCGAAAAAGCCGTGCGAGCCGACAGCCGCGACGGGACCGATCGAGCAAAATCAGGCGATCGATCGCGAGGGACCCGCGTCAGACTGATGGCCGTGAGACGCGTTCAGCAGCTGGCGTATTCGCACTGCCGGAACCGGCCGGCTGAACAGGTAACCCTGCGCCTCGGTGACCGTACCTTCGGCATTGATCAGTTCCAGTTGTTCGTTGGTCTCGATGCCTTCGACCACGACCGACATTCCGAGATCCGCGCTGAGCCGCGCTACCCCGCGCAACAGCGTCAGCGGACGATCGGTATCGATTCCTTCCAGGAACGAGCGATCGATCTTCACCTTCTGTAGCGGGAAATTATGCAGATAGCTCAGGCTCGAATAGCCGGTGCCAAAATCGTCCAGCGATATTCGCACGCCCAGCGCGCGCAACTGGGACAGGATATCGTGCGTCAGCTGTGTGTTGCGCAACAACGACGATTCGGTGATCTCGATTTCGAGGCGGCTGGCAGGCAGCCCGGAAACTTCGAGCGCGTAGCGAATCTCGCTCAGCACGTCGCGCTGATGGAACTGCTGCGGCGAAAAATTGACCGCGATGCTGACCGCTTCCGGCCATTGCATGCATTCCATGCACGCCTTGCGCAGGATCCAGCGGCCAAGGTCGACGATCAGCCCCATGTCCTCGGCGACGGGAATGATATCGATCGGCGAAACCGTGCCCCGGACCGGGTGATTCCATCGCAGCAGCGCTTCGCAAGTCGATATTCGACCCGACTTGAGATTGACCAGCGGCTGATAGAACAGCTCGAATTCCTCGTGCGCCAGCGCCTTGCGCAGGTCCAGCTCCAGAATTCGGCGCGCCTCGACGGTCTGCGCCATCTCGTCGCGGAAGAAGCAGAAGGTGCCGCGGCCGTCCGCCTTGGCGCGATAGAGCGCCATGTCCGCGTTCTTCAAGAGCGTGTCGGCGCTGATGGCCGGCGACGTCATCGCGATCCCGACGCTGGCGCCGATCTCGACCAGATGATTGTCGATCTTGTAACGCTCGCTCAAGTGATCGACGATGCGCTGGGCAAGACTCGCCGCCTCCTCGGGCGATTTCATGTTCTGCTGGAACACCACGAATTCGTCGCCGCCGAACCGCGCCACGAAATCCTCCGGACGCAGCATGGCGCGCAAACGGTCGGCGACGGCGCACAACAGCTGGTCGCCACAGGGATGACCCAGGGTATCGTTGACCTGTTTGAACTGATCGAGGTCGACAAACAGCAATGCCGACAATCGTTCCCCATTGCGCGGAAGTGCCAAAAGACACTCGATCTCGTCGCGGAAATTGACCCGGTTGGGAAGCCCGGTCAGTTCGTCAAACCGCGCCAAATGCGTGATCCTGGCTTCCGCGTTGCGCCGCTCGGTGACGTCCTCGAGCAGCACGACGGCGCCGCCGCCGGCCATCGGCTGGAACGTCCATGACAGCGAGCGGCCGCGGTCCGGATCCGGGTCGGTGGTGATGACGTCGCGCGCCCGTGAATCCTCGATCTCGGAGAGAATGATCTTGCCGCTCGCCGCCGAGATCGAGCCGGCCTGCACGCAAGCATCGACGATGTCGGAGGCGGAGAGCCCGCGCTCGACGAAATCGTCGGGTAGCTCCATCATTTCGCTGAACCGATGATTCATCACCGCGAGCTGCCCATCGGCGCGGAACATGCACAGACCATGCGGCATGTTGTTCAACGCAGTATCGAACTGGCCCGCGAGCGCCGCTTCGCGTTCGCGTGCCACAACCGCCCGCATGAATATTCTGTGCAAATTGGCCGAGAGTTGCATGATTGCCAGTAGAAATGCGGCGCTCACGACCGACATCGCGATGTAATAGGGTGTGTCACGCAGCGCCAACGCGATCACGGCCGGACCGAACATCAGCACGGCCTGCAGATGATATATCCTTGGCCGCCCGTAGGCCCTTCCCGCACCTCCCGCCACGATTCCGGTGGTGACGGACAGACAGATCATGTGGACTACGGCGTCGTCGCTGCTCAACAGAGTGACGGAGCACCATATCCCGATCGCAGCGGCCTGGATCAGTGCGCCTGTCTGATAGCGTTTCTGCCACTGCGCCGCTTCTTCGGCAGTCAGGATCGATTTGCGGGGCAGGAATCGGTGCAAGTCGAACGCCCGAATAGCGCCTGCCGCGATGATAAGCGCGACACATGCCCAGGTCAGAGTTTGTTCCGTCTTCAGCGCGGTTATGGCTGCCGCGATGGCCACGAAGACGATGCCCGCAAACAGCGGGCCGGGGGCTTCGAACAGCGAATCGATCGACGCTGCGCGAGCAGACGACGGCGATATCTCCGGGTCGGGTTCTCTTGGGTGGTTCGTCAGCTGCATCGGGCGCGCGCACGTCCTGTTACGGTCGCAAGTTTTACCCGCCGCAGATGAAGTCTTTCTGAGGGAACATCGTTACCGGGATGTTGCTTTTTGTCCGGAGAAGCCAGAATCTGTCCGTTAAATTAGCAAGCTAGGCAAGACTTGCCGACCTTCAGGGCGACACGATCCGTTCCGCGGTGCCGAACTCAGGACAGCAGTGGCGACCATGCCGGATCGGACGCGAAACCGGGAGTTGGGACCCGTTGTTCGTTGCGGCCGGAAATATCGACGGTAAACAACGAGGGCCCGCTATTGCCGCCGGGATCGCGGAAGAACATCAGGACCCGCCCGTTCGGCGCAAATGTCGGTCCTTCGTTGTGGAAGCCGGAAGTGAGAATCCGCTCGCCCGAACCATCGGGCTTGATGATGCCAATCGAGAATTGTCCGCCACCCTGTTTGGTAAAGGCGATGTAATCGCCGCGTGGCGACCAAACCGGCGTCGAATAGGTGCCGTCACCGAAGGATATGCGTTGCGCGGGTCCGCCCGTCGCCGGCATCACGTAGATCTGCGGCTTTCCGCCGCGGTCGGATTCGAAGCACACGCGCGTCCCGTCGGGCGCATAGGATGGCGAGGTATCGATCGCCGGGGTGTCGGTGAGGCGCGTGGTCGATTTCG
>JBAVEE010000988.1:0-1984 GCA_049587575.1 Bradyrhizobium sp. | reverse complement strand
GCCAGGACC
The DNA here is from genome assembly GCA_049587575.1 of Bradyrhizobium sp. Lineage (GTDB taxonomy): Bacteria > Pseudomonadota > Alphaproteobacteria > Rhizobiales > Xanthobacteraceae > Bradyrhizobium. Next base: position 1,975 of record JBAVEE010000988.1, on the reverse strand, counting down.
AGTGATGTCGTCCGCTACCTGCAGCGGCACAAGATCAACGCGGATCCCCGGCCGGTTCTTCATCGTGACAGGTCCGACGCGAACCATCTGTTCCAGTTTGCCATGGATGAAGGAGCCGACCTGCTGGTGGCCGGCGCCTACGGTCACAGCCGGTTGGGTGAATGGATATTCGGCGGGATGACACGGGAAATTCTCTCGTCGAGCCCGCTCTGCTGCTTGATGTCCCACTAGGTCGGCACCTCACCCGGACGATCGAGACACCGGCGGCGGTCGCCAGCTTTCGTGCCGGCGCCGCAACCTTCACCGATCACAGTCCGAACAGACGCGGACCATAGGTCCCGGCCCATGCCGCCGCTATGACCAGGAGCAGCCCCGGAATCAGCCGCAACGCGTAAGATCGTCCCCCACTGGTCCATGCGACGATGATCTTGCTGATCGTGTTGGTCGACAACGCGGCAAGGATCGGAGAAACGGCGTCGGCCGGACTCATCTTTCCGGAGGCGACCAGCGACGCGATCGAGACGGCTGCCGAATGCGTATCCGCAAAGCCGGCCAATCCGGCGCCGACAATGATGCCGATTTCGCCGAAATTTTCCCGCAAAGCCGCCGAGACAACGAGGATCCCCGACAGGGTCGCCGCCAGAATAATGGCGGACGAAAAACTGAAGGCGTGTCCGGCCTGGGAATCGAGCCCCTTGGTGCCGCGCAGGGCCTTGATCGTGAAGAATGCGCCGTAGGACGCCGCCGCCAGCCCCGCGCAGACGAGCGGGATCGACAGCTCCCGCAGCACGGTCATGCTCGTGGCCGCAAGAACGGCGCACATCTGCAGGATCGTCGCCACCGTCGAAAGCACCGCGCCCGCCACCGCGGCACCCAGAACAGCAGGATTTGTCCTGCCTCGCGTGCCCATGGCGCCGATCGTGGCGACGCTGGAGATAAAACCGGATGCGAGGCCCGCTATCGCCAGACCGAAGCGGTCGCCCAGGATGCGGACCAGGATGTACCCGGCAGCGCTGATCGCCATCACAAGTATGACGATGATCCAGATCGACCGCGGATTCAGGGCGCCATAGGGTCCCAACTGCTGGTCGGGAAGGAGCGGCAGCACGACCAGCGTCGCGCCGGCAAAAATCAGGCCGTCCGTCACTTCGAGTTCGGTGAGAACGGAGCGGACGAAGCGATGTAATCGGGTTCGCGAGACCAGCAGTGCCGCCAGCGCCACGGCCACGCCGGCCGCCAGTGCCGGCTCACGCATCGAAAGCCCGCCGAGCAGGACGGTCAGAATCAGCGCAATCTCGGTTGTGAGGCCGGGGTCGCCGCTGCGGGATCGGAAATACGCCACCGCGGTCAGCACGATCGCACCCGCCGTCGTGACGGCCAGCAGCAATTCGCCGCCGGCCGCAAAACTTACGGCGCCGGCCAGCGACGCCGCCGCGAAGGTGCGTATTCCGGCAGGCGATCGCGAAGGCCCTTCGCCCTTTCGGCGCTCCCTCTCGGCGCCGATCATGAGCCCGATCCCGAGCGCCACCGCGAGTTTCACGATCACCGATTCAAGAATGAGCATGCGCGTTGGATTCCTTCCTGCCTGCGCCCATGACAACGAGGCCGTCGCCACCAGCCAGATTATATCTCAGGCAATCGTGGATTCGAGCGTCGTCATTGCCTGCGACAAACGCGAAGCGTTTGCGCAAGGGAGCGGAAGCAATCCATTCTTTTTTTCGTGGCGCGCTATGAATTGCTTCGCGGAGCCTGTCATCGGGCGCGATCTGCGCCGCGGGATCCCGGATGCACGGCGTCCAGGAAGCCCGAGAGCGGAAGCCATCGCCGCCTGCGATGATCATTTTCCCCGCAACCGGAGAATGGCGGATTTGTGGATGCTCTAACTCGCCTTTCGCCGCCCCGCGGGCCGGTGCGGCCGCTTGGCCGCACGTCGAGGCGCGGGGCGCCGCGCATGGGCGGCGGTCGAACGCTTGGC
>JBAVEE010000987.1:0-3400 GCA_049587575.1 Bradyrhizobium sp. | reverse complement strand
CTCACCGCGCCGTCGCCCGGCATCGTCGTGGCCGCTATCCGCAACGAGTACTACGACACCGAGGACGCCTATCTCACCGCCGTCGGCCGCGCCTTGCAGGTCGAATACGAAGCGATAGCGGCGCAAGGCTTCCTGCTGCAGCTGGACTGCCCGGATCTCGCGCTGGAGCACCACATTTCGTTTCAGGATCGCCCGGAGTCCGATTTCCTCGATTTCGTCGAGCGCGTGGTCGCGACCATCAACGAGGCGTTGCGCAACATCCCGCGCGACCGGGTCCGCATGCATGTGTGCTGGGGAAATTACGAGGCGCCGCACGACCGCGACGTGCCGCTTGCGACGATCCTGCCGCTGATCGCAAGAATGAACGTCGGCGCCCTGGTGTTGCCGTTCGCCAATCCCCGTCATGCCCACGAAGTGCGCTGCCTTGAAGGGCATGCGATCGCCGACGACCAGATCGTCGTCGCCGGCGTGATCGATTCACTGACGAACTTCGTCGAGCATCCCGAGGTGGTGGCCGAGCGGATCGAGCGCGTCGCCAAAACGCTTGGCGATCCCCGCCGCGTCATCGCCGGAACGGATTGCGGGTTTGATACCTCCGCCGGCGCCGGTCGCGTCGCCGAAGACGTCGTGTGGGCTAAACTCAGAGCCTTGAGCGACGGTGCGCGTATTGCTTCCAGCCGGCTGTTCCCGAACGGCTAGATCTCCTGGTTGGCGCATGCTCTCCGCGCAAACACATTCCTCGTTGGTCGCGACGGAAAACCGGTTCCCGCTTTTTTCGGATAATGCCCTAGTTCGGTACGCCGTCCTTCTTTATCCCGCCGGCTTTCCTCACAGGGGCTTTGGACACCACGTCCTTTCTCACGCTGTTGTCCCTGGACAGGCCGTTCCTGAAGTCGATGTCTTGCGCCATGGGATCCTGCGCGAAGGCCGCGGGAGCGTGCGCCAGGCTGAGCAAAAGCGCGGCGGCCGAAATTCCCAGCACGATGCGGATGCTGACCGGCATTGAGAGTCTTCCCTTATAAAACGGTTCTCCGGAGCGACAGAGCTCCGGTGATAGGGACGATCCTGGCATTGCGGTTGTTACCGCGGGGTCGAAAAAAAGACCCGACGCGCGGCTCGGCGGCGGGGCAATCCCATGCCATTGCGGCGTCGGGACACGCGCGCTGAACCCCGTATGTCGGGCGTCGCTTGGTCCTATTTGGATTCGGGGCTGCCGGTGGCAAGAGATATCAACGATACCAACAATGGCCGTGCCGGCAAACGCGACGGTGCGGGTAGATCCAGTGGGGACCCAGGCAGTATCGATACCAGTGATAACCAGTCTCGCCCAATCGATAGCAGCCGGCCTCGGCATTGCTGGGCAAGACGGCGCCGACCGACAGGATCGTCGCGAAGGCGGCGAATAAAGCGAACTTCCGCATGTAATTCCTCCTCGAAGCGGGCACTTGGATAAAGTGGGAGCACAGTTCCGCAGGTGCCGCGCGTTGTCCTTGCGCGAGATCAACGCGACGTGACCGGATCGAGCCACGGTAAGTCCGCGGCGCCGCGACAATTCCTCAGGTGTCGCCAGGCAGCGCCCGATACCTTCCGGGCCCGACGCGATCAGGCGCCCTTGCGAGCCGGGGCATTGGGCCTTGCCCTGTTTCCCGTCCGGGTGTTGCGCCCCGGAAACAGTATCCTCTGCCGGCCGATGGTACGGTTCGACGATCATTCCTGGGGAAGGGGGGTCTATCGTGAAGAAGTTTTTGCTCGGCGCCTTGTCCCTTTTGGGCCTTGCCGTCATGGCCACTTCCGCTTCCGGTGCCGATCTCGCGGCGCGGCCGGTCTACAAGGCGCCGCCGCCGGCTATTGCGAAAAATGGGGCCAAGGCAACTGGACCACGACAAGCACGTCGGACTTTCCCGGCACGATCGTCGACGCTTCCTCCCCAAGAAACTACGATCCATCGGGATTCCGGGCCGGAGGCTATGCGGGCTACAACTGGCAGGTCACCGACTGGGTGGTCGGCCTTGAGGCCAGCGGCGCGTGGACGAACAGCACGGCGAGTGCAGCCGGTATCCCCGGTTGCTCCATCCTGTGTTTCCCGTTTGCTCCCGGGCCCGGCGTCGACATAGCCTCGGTCAGGATCGGCTGGGACGCCAGCGCGCGTGTCCGTCTCGGCTACCTGGTAACCCCCGGCGTGTTGTTTTATGGAACGGGCGGTGTTGCCTGGCAGGAAGTTCAAGCATCGGGATTTTGTCAGCATAGCGCCGGAGACCCGGTATGCTCCGTTGCTGCCGGAACCCCCTTTGATGCGGAAACAAACAGCAAGGTCCTGACCGGCTGGACGATTGGCGGCGGCATCGAGGCGAGGATTTACGGAAATTGGCTGCTGCGAGGCGAATACCGGTATTCGAACTTTGGCTCGTTCAATGGTGTTCTGCCTTTCAACTCCTCCGGCGCGCCTCCCGGGACGGATTTCATCCGCTATAATCTGGCGGTCAACACCCACATCGCGACGGTCGGCCTTGCCTACAAGTTCGATTGGGCCGGGCCGGTCGTCGCGGGATATTGATCTCTGCCCTTGGTGCGAGATCAACGGCGGCGCGGAGATACTGCTTGAGCAAGACGACGAGCATGATTCAACGCCGTTGAATCATGCTCCGGCGATCGAGTGCGGGCAGTTCGGGTCAGGCGTTATCGGCGGAAAGAACGCCGCCGGATTTAAACAGGACGCCCGCGATCCCCGCTCCGATCAGCGGCGCGATGATGAACAGCCACACCTTTCCCAGTGCCTCCGGATTGCTGCCCATGCCCACGATCGCGGGACCAAGCGAGCGCGCCGGGTTGACCGAAACGCCGGTCACGTTGATTCCGACGATATGAATCGCGATCAGCGTCAGCCCGATGGCCAGGCCGGCGAATTGCGCGGGACCGCCTTTTTGCGTCACGCCGAGAATGCAGACCAGGAACAGAAAGGTCGCCACGACCTCGAAGACGAACGCCGAGAGCAGATTGTACTGACCGAGGTAACCGGGACCCCAGCCGTTCTGTCCGAGACCTCCGGTCCAGCCCGCCGATTTGCCGGAGAGGATGAGGTAAAGCACAACGGCTCCGGCAATCGCGCCCAGGACCTGCGCAATGACGTAGGAAACAAAATCGCTCATCGTCATGCGGCCCGCGACCAGCACGCCAAAACTCACGGCCGGATTGACGTGGCAACCGGAAATAGGACCGATCCCGTATGCCATCGCGACGATGGCCAATCCGAAGGCGAATGCAATTCCAAGCACGTCAATGGCCGTCGGTCCGGTTCCCATCCCGGCGATGACTGCCGCGCCGCATCCGAAGAAAACGAGCGCAAACGTTCCGACAAATTCCGCAACTGGCTTTTTCATGTGCCCTCCCTCGGCGTGAAGAT
>JBAVEE010000986.1:0-3632 GCA_049587575.1 Bradyrhizobium sp. | reverse complement strand
CCCAGTCCGGCAGGGGCGCCTCATCGACCCGTGTCGCACCCGACCCGCCCGGTTGTCCCGCGCGGCGGGGCACCTTTTCTCCGGATGAATTTTCTCCGGATGATTTCGCTGGTTCCGGCACCCGACCCGCCATCTTTACATAGTATAGCGGGGTACCCTATATTGCGCCCATGGCGCACACGATCAAACACAAGAAGAAGCTGTTGGCGCGCGTCCGCCGCATCCGCGGCCAGGTCGAGGCGATCGAGCGCGCGCTGACCGACGAGGCGGAATGCGAGCGCATCATGCATATGATCGCCGGCGTTCGCGGCAGCGTCGCCGGCCTGATGGCCGAGGTGGTCGAGGACCATATCCGCACCCATCTCGTCGACCCCGAGAAGAATCCCGGCGCGCTCAACGCCGACGCCGCGGATCAGTTGATCGATGTGGTTCATACCTATTTGAAGTGAGAAGATCATGACCGACGCCGAATCGATCTTTCAGAGTCCGCCGCACGACCACTTGTTTCTGGGCCGGGATCACGACAAGGCCGAGCGGCGTACCTGGGCGGTGATCGTCCTCTGCACCGTCATGATGATCGCCGAAATCATCGGCGGTGTTCTGTTCGGCTCGCTGGCACTGATTGCCGATGGCTTGCACATGTCGACGCATGCCGGCGCGCTGCTGCTGGCCGCGCTCGCTTACACCTATGCGCGAAAATACGCCGATGATCGCCGTTTCACGTTCGGCACCGGCAAGTTCGGCGATCTCGCCGGGTATTCCAGCGCCATCGTTCTGGCGATGATCGCGCTCCTGATCGGCTATGAAGCCGTATCGCGCCTGCTCGACCCGGTTGCCATCAGTTTCAACGAGGCGATCCCGATTGCGGTGCTTGGACTGGCCGTCAATGTCGCCAGCGCATGGTTATTGTCCGGCGGCCATCACCACGGTCACAGTCATGGTCACTCTCACGGTCATGACCATGATCACGGCGAGGAGCCTCGCCGGATCGAACTGGGCCGCAATACTCTGGAAATCGAGGTCTTCGAACACAACGTGCCGCCGCGGTTTCGCGTGAGGGCGGATACCGGCGCCTTGCCGGCGGCCTCCGACCTCACCATCGAAACCATCCGGCCGGACGGCAGCCGACAGCAGTTTTCGTTCGAGGCCGGCGACGGATATCTGGAATCGCGCGACGAGATACCGGAGCCGCATGCGTTCGTTGCCAGGATTCGCCTGATGCAGGCGGGCGTGGCCGAGATGCGCGAGCTGGAATTCGAAGAGCACGATCACGGCGACGGCGCGCATCACCGCGACAACAACATGCGGGCCGCCGTCTTCCATGTCATGGCCGACGCCGCGGTGTCCGTGCTGGTCATTGCCGGCCTGCTGCTGGCGCGCGCATTCGGCTGGCTCTGGATGGACCCGCTGGCGGGCCTCATCGGCGCGCTCGTCATCGCCAACTGGTCGGTCGGGCTGCTGCGCGACACCGGCGGCATCCTGCTCGATCGAACGCCGGATCCGCGCATGGCGGAGAAGGTCCGTGTCGCGATCGAAAGCGAGGGCGACCGGGTCACCGACCTGCACCTCTGGCGGCTTGGACCCGGGCATCTCGGCGCCATCGTTTCGGTTGCGACCTCAGGATCGCGCGAGCCGGCGCACTACCGGCAGAGACTGGCGAAATTCGCCGACCTGTCGCATGTCACCGTGGAGGTTCAGCACGCCCGTCCGTCAAACGGCCGGGTCGCGCCGACATCGCGATCGGGCTTCACAGATACTTCGCGATCAGCCTGAAGTCCCGCAGCGCCGCCTGGCCTTTGGAGCCGGACGCCTTCAACGACCGTTCGAGGCCGTGGCTGATGTGATCGTGGATCAGGGCCTTTTTAACGTTCTCGATCGCGCTCTCCACCGCCTGCAGCTGCTGGGCGATCTGTTCGCAAGGCCGACCCTGCTCGATCATCTCGATGACGGTTTATCCGGATTGGCGCTGACGGTTCTGCGGCCGCTCCCAGGCAGGGCGGCAGCGACCGGGCTTCACATAACGGTCTTCAAACCGTCTTATCAGGAGCGCGTCGGCCGGCGCGGAGCTGTGGCTGGCTCCCGGTCGCCCGCAAGCGCCAGGAAGTCGACCAGGAATTTCACCGTGAACGCATCGATTGATCAGGCCGCGATCGGTCTCGAGCCGACCGTTCCGGCCGCGAGCTGGCGCGTCGGGCCAATCCTGGAATAATTCTCACCGGAACAGATCACGCTTGCAATTGCGAAACGGTTGCAACAAGGCTTCGAAAACAAGGCTCGGAAAACAGGACTTGGGAATAATACCGCCTTTCGGTGATCTGGAATTTATTGGCTTGGGGTAATCGGGCGCGAGATGAAGGGGATTCGCAAGTTCGGGAGCGGCACCGGCGTGGTGCTGGCAACGTGCACCGCTGCGATAGCGGGCGACGTGCCCCCGAATCTTCCGGTCAAGGCGCCGGTCGCTTACGCCACGAAGGCCCCGCAGGCGCCGGCCGCGAACGGCTATGACTGGAACGGCTGGTATATTGGCGTCCATGCCGGCGTCACCACGGGCAGTTCAAACTGGTCCACAGCCCCGGGCTTGAACGGGTCATTCGATCTTCCCTACCATTTCGATTTCATGGCCGGGACCGGCAGCTACGTCGCCGGGCTGCAGGGCGGTTACAATCATGTCTTCAAGTCGCACTGGATGCTGGGGTTCGAGACTGATCTTTCATTCCCGAACTCGGATGTGGCAATCCCCTTTTCAGTGCGGGGCAGCCAGACGGTCACTTCCCCCCTCACCGGCCAGGTGACCTATGGCGAGGCCGAAATTTATTCCGGCACCGCGCGCGCGCGTTTCGGTTATGCCTTCGACCATTTCCTGCTTTATGGAACGGGAGGCTTGGCCTGGACCTTCGATCAGGTGACGCGGACCCAAATTGCCGGTTCTCCGGCGGTCGGATCGGCGACACCCGGAACCGTGGACACGTCGCAGCCATGGCGGGTGGGGTGGGCCGCAGGTGCCGGCGTCGAAATCCCGCTCAGCGGAAGCTGGACCGCAAAGGCCGAATATCTCTGGACCGGATTTGGGCATCATAGCGAGACGTTTGCCGCCGGCGCGCAGGCCTTCGACTCCGATCTCGCCATGCAAAGCATCCGCCTCGGCCTGAACTACCGGATTGGCGATACGACCACCGAAGGCGTGGACTTCCTGACCAAGGGGCCGTCCGCGCTGGAAACCGACCGCTTCGCGTTCCATGGTCAGTTCACCTACCTCAACCAGTATGATCCGGCGTTTCGGGCTCCCTATAGCGGCCAGAACAGTCTGGCCCCGAACATCGGCCGCGAGACGTCTGACGTAACGCTCTATGCGGGCGTCCGGCTCTGGCAGGGCGCCGAAGCCTGGATCAATCCGGAAATCGATCAGGGTTTTGGCCTGAGCGGATCGGTCGGCGTTGCCGGATTCCCGAGCGGCGAGGCCTACAAGGTCGGAGCGGATAATCCCTATACGCGCCTGCAACGGGCATTCATACGACAGACGATCGATCTCGGCGGCGACGTTCAGAAAGTCGATTCCGGACTCAACCAGTTTTCGGGATCGCAGACCTCGGACCGCTTGGTGCTCACGGTCGGAAAAATCGGCGTGGTCGATA
>JBAVEE010000985.1:0-3552 GCA_049587575.1 Bradyrhizobium sp. | reverse complement strand
GCAATCAATGCCGCAACACAAAGAATGGATTGCTTCGTCGCTTTGCTCCTCGCAATGACGCGAAGGTCTGACCCAGACCAGCCCGTCAATCCAGCGTGCGGCGGAAGCGGAACACCGCGATCGTCATCGCCAGCAGCGTCAGAGCGAGCAGTGCCAATGCGTCATATCGCAGGTTCGGCAGGGCCGCGCCTTTCAGCATGATGGCGCGGACGATCCTCAGATAATGCGTCAGCGGCAGGCCCTCGCCGATATATTGCGCCCACACCGGCATGCCCATGAAAGGAAACATGAAGCCTGACAACAGAATGCTCGGCAGGAAAAACATGATCGACATCTGCATCGCCTGCAGCTGGTTCTGCGCGATGGTCGAAAACGTATAGCCGATCGCAAGATTGGCGGTGATGAACAGCGTCGAGAGCAGCGCCAGCAGGAACAGGCTGCCGCGCACCGGCACCCCGAACAGCAACACGCCGATTCCAATGATCAATATGGCCTGGATGAAACCCACCAGCACATAGGGAATGATCTTGCCGAGCATCACCTCGACCGGCGTGATCGGCATCGACAGCAGGCTCTCCATGGTGCCGCGCTCGATCTCGCGCGTCACCGAAAGCGCGGTGAAGATCAGCATGGTCATGGTGAGAATGGTGCCGACCAGACCGGGCACGATATTGAGCCGCGACGACGCCGCCGGGTTGTAGCGGGCATGGGCGCGGATCTCGAATGGCAGCGACGGCGGATCGCCCGCGAACAGATCGTGCGCCAGCGCGGTCTGCACCACGACGCCGAGCGCCGACAATGCCGAGCCCGCGGCTACCGGATCGGTGGCGTCGGCGGCCACCAGCATCGCCGGATAATCGCCGCGCCGCACCGCGCGCTCGAAGCCGCGCGGGATTTCCACGCCGAACAGCACCTTGCCCGACGTCAGCAGATCGTCGAACTCGGCGACAGTGTGCACTTCCCGGGTGAAGTGGAAGTAGGAGGTATTCTCGAGCGCCTTCAGGATCGAGCGCGCGAGGTCGCTGTCTTCCTGCAGCAGGACCGCCGTGGGAAGATTGCGCGGCGTGGTGTTGATGGCAAAGCCGAACAGCAACAGCTGCATCACCGGAATGACCACGATCATGGCGAACGACACCCGGTCGCGCATGAGCTGGATGAACTCCTTGACCACCATCGCATAGCTGCGCCGCAGGAAGCCGAAGCGCCGCTCCGGGATCTCGCTTCGATGGTTCGGCGGGCTCGTGGCGCTCACTGGAAATTGTCCTTCGAGCGGGTCATCAGTTCGATGAACACGTCCTCCAGCGACGGCTCGCCGTGCTGCCAGCGAAATTCCTTGTGCTCGCGCCAGGGGGCGATGGTGGCGTCGAGCGCGGCCTTGTCGCGCCCGGACACATGCAGGCTGGTCCCGAACGGCGCCACCATGTCGACACCGGGCTTGCCGGTGAGCTGGTCCTGCAGCGCATGGAGGTCGTCGCCTGTGACGGTGTAGGTCGAAAGCGCCGATTGGGCGATCACCTGCTCCACGGTGCCGTGCGCCAGCAGGTAGCCATAGGCGATATAGGCGATCTCGTGACAGCGTTCGGCTTCGTCCATGTAGTGGGTGGAAACCAGCACCGTCAGCCCCTCCGCTGCCAGCGCATGGATCTCGTTCCAGAAATCGCGGCGTGCCTTGGGGTCGACGCCCGCCGTCGGCTCGTCCAGCAGCAGCAATTGCGGATTGGGCAAGGTGCAGGCGCCGAGCGCCAGGCGTTGCTTCCAGCCGCCTGAAAGTTCGCCGGCGAGCTGATCTTCGCGACCGCTCAGCCCCAACCGCTTGATCATGTCGCGCGCGGCGCCGCGCGCATCGCGCACGCCGTAGAGCCGCGCGACGAACTCCAGGTTTTCCCGCACCGACAGATCCTGGTAAAGCGAAAAGCGCTGCGTCATGTAGCCGACCAGGCGCTTGATCTTGTCGGAGTCGCGGCGGATGTCGTAACCGAGGCAGGTGCCCTCGCCGCTGTCGGGCGTCAACAGACCGCAGAGCATGCGAATGGTGGTGGTCTTGCCGCTGCCGTTGGGACCGAGGAAGCCGTAGATGGTGCCGCGCTTCACCTGCATGCTGAGGTCATGCACCACCTCGCGTCCGCCAAACGATTTCGACAGACCGTGGACGTCGATCGCGATGTCAGCGTCGGAAGCGGGTGCCGGTATCGCGGTCATTGCTTGTCCGCAACCGGCGTCTTGGGGTTGAGAAATACGCTGATCGGCTGGCCCACCCGCAACACGTCCGGCCGCGAGGGCCGCGCCTGAACGAGGTAGACGAGCTTGTTGCGTTCATCGAGGCTGTAGATGACCGGCGGGGTGTATTCTGCCGTGGTCGCAAGAAAATAGATTTTCGCGGTAAGGTCGGCGGCGCAATTGTCGCAGGTCACCCGCACCTCCTCACCGATCGCGAGCTTCGGCAAATCGGTCTCCGGCACGTAGAACCGTATCTTCATATTGCCGGGCGGCATGATCGACAGCACCGGCCGCTGCGCCGGCACCGTCTCGCCGACGCGGAAATAGATCTGCTGGACGGCGCCGTTCACCGGCGCATAGCCGATCCGCCGCGCCAGCCGCGTCTGCGATGTCACGACCTGCGCCTCGGCCACGCGCAGCGCCGAGACCGCGGCGTCGAGATTGGCTATCGTCCCGGAGCCGGTCTTGCTCAAAGAGAATGCCCGGTCATAGCTTTGCTGGGCGTTGGCCAGCGTCGCCTTGTTCTGGTTGAGATTGGCCTGCTGCAGATCGTCGTCCACCGAATAGAGCTGCTCGCCGACCTTGACCTCGTCGCCCTCGTGAACATTGAGTTTGGTGACGCGCCCGGATTCGTCGGGGCTGACGAAAATCATGTCGGCTTCGACCCAGCCCTGATAACCGGGATCGCGCGGCTCGTTGCAGCCGGCGAGCGCGGTCCCCAATGTGAGCGCCATCAGGATTTGCACTATCGTTCGCGACGGGGTCATGCCGTCCTCCGTTCGCCAAAAATCATGTCGAGATGGACGCGAAGCATTTCGGTCGCGTCCAGCGGCGCGTGCCTGCTGAACAGGCTTTGCCAGATCACCGCGACGATCGCGGGCGCCACAAGAATCTGTGGAAAATCGGCCAAATTCCTTTGCCTGATTTCACCGCGCGCGACGCCGAGTTCGATCAACGCACGCACGGCGGCAAGGCCGCGCGAAACCACTTCGCGGTAGTAGAAATCGGCGACACTGGGAAATCTCGGACCCTCCGCAACGATCAGGCGCACGATGTCGCCGCGCCGGGTGGACGCCACGTCTTGAATGAAGGCGCGGGCGAAACCCTCGACCGCATCCCGCACCGACCCGCCGATGGCCGGCGGCGCATGGAGCCGACCGATCAATGGCACCAGCGCCGTTCGGATCAGTTCCTCGAACATCGATTCCTTGTCCCTGAAGTGCAGGTAGATCGTGCCCTTGGCGACGCCCGCCCTCTTGGCGACGTCGTCAAGCCGCGTTGCGGTGAAGCCGCGCGAAATGAATTCGTCCAGCGCCGCCTCGATGATGGCCTGGC
>JBAVEE010000984.1:0-6243 GCA_049587575.1 Bradyrhizobium sp. | reverse complement strand
GATCGGCGTCGTCCGCATCGACCAGCCGCTCCAGATCGTGCAGCGCGTCGAGTTCATCGGCATTCAGAATGGCATCGCCGGTGCGGAAACGCACCTGCGACAGCCGCGAGCCTTCGCGCAACAGCACCGGGAAGGTCTTTGGGCTGATCTCGGCATAGAGCGGGCCGTGGTAACCCGCGCCGATCATGTCGAACCGCCGTGTGCCGTCCGCGATCACGCGGGTGAACACGTCCAGCCGCCCGGTCGAACTCTTGGGATTGGCGGCGGCGACGATTTCCGGCGGCAAGGCGAGCGACTCCAGCAGCGGCACGATATAGACGCAGTTGGTCTCCAGCACCGCGCCGTCGCTCAGGTCGATTTCGTGCAGCTTCAGCTGGTCGATGCGCTCGGCCACCGTGGCGCCCGGCCCCGGCAAAAAGCTGGCCCGGACCCGATAGGCGATATCGCCGAGACGCAGATCGAGGCTCGCCGGCTGGATCTGGCTTTCGACAAACGGATAGGCCGGGAGGATGAGGCCAGCATCCGCCATCGCCGCGATCATGCGGTCGGGCAGGATGCCATTGGCGCCGGGTGGGAGCGTGAAGGTCACGATAGGGTCCCCGGGATGACTTTCCTCGCCATCCAACGCTGAAAATACGGACTTTTACCGGTTATCCGATGGCTGCCTTGACGGAAAGGGCGCGAGGGAATATCAGCATGACTTATCCCGTGGTGATTTGAGCCGGCCGGCTTGCAGCCACGTTAAACAAGTCGCTAAACAGGCCGGGGACAGTGTGATCCCGGCCTGTGGAATTTTTCCAGGCCGGTTTTTTTGTGGCCATTTTCAGGAATGGTCACATCGGAGGTCACATGTCCAAATCTGTTTCGCCCACCGCCCACTATCGCCCCGAAACCAGACTGGTCCATTCCGGGACCATCCGCTCGGAATTCGGGGAAACATCCGAGGCGCTGTTTCTCACCCAGGGCTACGTCTATGACAGCGCCGAGCAATGCGAGGCGCGGTTCAAGGGCGAAGACCCCGGCTATATCTATTCGCGCTACTCCAATCCGACGATTGCGATGTTCGAACGCCGGATGATCGAGCTCGAAGGCGCCGAAGCCGGCCGCTCGACCGCCACCGGCATGGCCGCGGTAACGACAACCGTGCTGGCGCCGCTGAAGGCCGGCGATCACGTGGTAGCCGCCAAAGCGATGTTCGGATCGTGCCGCTACGTGGTGGAAGACCTGCTGCCGCGCTACGGCATTCAATCCACGCTGGTCGACGGCCTCGATCTTGACCAATGGCAGCGCGCGATGCGGCCGAACACCAGGAGCCTTTTCCTGGAAAGTCCGACCAATCCGACGCTCGATGTGCTCGATATCGGCGCGATCGCCGAGATCGCGCATCGGGGCGGCGCGCGGCTGATCGTCGATAATGTATTTGCGACGCCGATCTGGCAGAGCCCGCTGGAGCTCGGCGCCGACGTCGTGGTGTATTCCGCGACCAAGCACATCGACGGCCAGGGCCGCTGCCTCGGAGGCATGATCCTCGGCTCCGAAGCATTCATCGCCGAGCACATCCACACGTTCATGCGCCAGACCGGGCCGTCGATATCGCCGTTTAACGCCTGGGTTCTGCTCAAGGGACTGGAGACGCTGGCGGTCCGGGTCCGCGCCCAGACCGAAACCGCGGCGGCGGTCGCGGAGACGCTGGCGAAGCATCCGAAAATCTCGCGGCTGATCTATCCCGGCCGCGCCGATCATCCGCAAGCCGCCTTGGTGAAGAAACAGATGCGCGGCGGATCGACCCTGTTCAGCTTCGAGGTCAAAGGCGGCAAGGCGGCGGCGTTTCGCACGCTCAACGCCCTGAAGCTTGCGCGGATCTCGAACAATCTCGGCGATGCCAAGAGCCTGGTCACCCATCCGGCCACCACCACGCATCAGCGGCTGACGCCGGAGGCGCGTGCCGAACTCGGGATCAGCGAAGGTTTCATCAGATACTCGACTGGCCTGGAACACCCTGACGACCTGATCGAAGACCTGCAGGCGGCGCTGGAGAAGGCGTGAGTGTACCCCGGATGCGGCCGCACCGCGCTCGCGGCGTGGTGCGCCGCTGATCCGGGGTCTATCCTGTTCGGGGAGCAGGTCCCGGCTCTGCGGAGCAGCGTGAGGTTCGCCGCGCCCCGTCCGGGACGCGAACCCGGCCTCACATCGGCCGGTAGGTCTGCACGTGGGACGGCACGTTGACGCCAAGCTTGATCTGGCCGACCGACTTGATGATGTCATCGCCAAGCAACTGGGCGAAGCAGGCGTAACCCCAGTCGTTCATGTGCAGGCCATCGGCAATCACGAAGCTGTCGATCGGAAGTGCCTGGTTCTCATGCCACTGGCGCATCACCTCGAAGCGCGGAAAAACGCCGACATGGCGAAGTTGGGCGACCCTGACGAGCAGCTTTATCAGCCGGCTCGCGCTTTCCGCATGCTCGTTTACCCTCGGAGAATATTGCGGATCGACCAGCACGAGATCGGCGTCCGCGGCCTGAATGCGCCCGACGCCGTCCTCCACCAGGTGCGCGGTTTCGCCGGGGTCGAGATTGCGCAGCACGGCGTTGGTGCCGACCTGCCAGATCACAAGATCCGGCTTCATATCCAGCACCTCGGACTGCAGCCGCTTCATCATTTCCGGCGCGTCTTCGCCGCCCTTGCCGCGGTTGACAATGGTAATGTCGGCGCTCGGATATTGCCGGCGCAACTGGGCTGCCAGCCGGTTGGGGTAGGTGAACTCGGGTGACGTCGAGCCGTAGCCGGCCGTTGAAGACGATCCGAATGCCACGATCACCACGGGCTCCCCCGCAGCCAGCTTGCCCGCGACATGCGGCAGCGATCCCATCGATCTGGTGCCGCCCCTCGGCGGCAGGCACGGTACGCGGCTGAAAACGTCGCTGGCCGATTTTGCGACCTGCTTCACCTTCTCGATCGCCTTGTCGGTGAGGCTCTTCGGCTGCGGCGGATTGGCCGGGTCGACGGGGGCCACATTGCCCGCCGCTGCCGGATCGGTCGTCGGTGCCGCCGGCTTTGCATTGTCAGACCTGGCGTCGCCGGACTCGGCGCTGTCCGGCTTCACGCCGTCGGATTTGGCGCCGCCGGACAATGCGGCCTGTAGGGTGGCCTGCGCGCGCGCCGGCGCGATCGCGGCCGGCGTCAGCAGCACGAGTGCCGCGACCGCGGACACAGCCAGCAATGTCGTTCTGCGAAAAGGGCGATGACAACTCATACCTGTCATAAATGGCGGATCCTCAATTCTGCTGGGCCGGGTTGAGGTGAGCGGCATCGATCACAAACCGCGACAGCGCGCGGCCGATGCAGTTGTGGACGCGCTTGGCGAGCTCAACGCCATGGAATGTGCTGAACAGGTCAAACTCTCCCGACTCGTTCCAGTGCTGCATGATGGCGAAGCGGTCAAACAGCGGAATGTCGTGCTGCTGCGCCACCACCCGCATATTATCAAGATAGGGCGCCGGAGAAATCATCGTTTCCGTGCGCGGGCTATATTGCGGATTCATTAAGATCACGTCGGCACCGGTTTCTTGCAGCGCAACAACTCCCTCGTCAACCGCCACGCGAAAATCGTCCGGATCGACGGATCGCACAGCATCGACCGTGCCGGTCTGCCAGATCACCAAAGTCGGCTTCTTACCTTCCATCAACTTGGGCAAACCCGCGGCAATTTCTTCGGCGGTTTTCTTGGCCTGTATTTCCACGGATACGTTGACCGCAATCGACGGCAGTTTCTCCTTCAGCGCGACCTGCAACCTGCCGGGGTAGGCGCTCGCCTCCGAATTATTCAGGCTCGCATTGATGGTCGACGAACGGCTGCCTATCACCAGAATGTCCAGCGAACGGTTGTTTTTTATGGCGTCCGCGACTTTGGGAAGGGAACTTTCACTCGTGAGCAGATAGTCCGGGACCTCGCAACTCTCAGGCGTATCCTCGGCACGCGCGGGTGCCGCCGTCAAAAGACCGGCCAGCAGCATCAAGCCCAGGATGAGCCCCGAGTTGGCCTTCATGTCCCCCCTCCCGCCATATCGGCGTTGCCGGCGGTGCCCTTGTTTCGGGACGCACTCTTGTCGGCAGAATGCTTGTACCACGAAAACAGCCAGGCCGCGCCGGACATGATCAGGATTCCGGAAATACTGATAACGAAGTGCAACCCGGCGCCGCCGGAAAGCTCCGCCAGCAGGAAATGCCCCGCAAACGCCAGGAACACGCCAAGGCAGAAGATTTCCAGCGAGTGCTGGCCGCACAGGATCAGCGGCCGCAGCCAGGGCGACTTCAGTCCGGGCCAGTCCTTTGGCAGGAAGCGCACGGTGATGGCGGCCAGCGCCAGAAAATGCACAAACCTCAGCACGTCGAGGTCGGTCTTGCTGATCGGATACATCCATTGCTCGAGCCGGCGCGGCATCAGAGGGCTGAGCTGCGGCCAATACCATGTCAGCGTGACCAGGAACGCGAACAGCAGATAGCCGAACGAAACCCACAATGTGATCGGCGATGAAAGAATCCGCGACATCCGCTTGGCGCCGCCCTGCGCGCACCACGCGCCGAACACGAACAACAATTGCCAGGCGAATGGATTGAAGACCCAGACGCCGTTCGGATAGGCCGACAGATAGAGATCGAATTCCCAGGTGGCGGCATAGAGGACGACCGACAGCGCCAGCGTCAGGTCGGCGCTGCGCTTCATCAGCCACAGGATCAGCGGCAAGAAAAGCATCAGCACGATATAGAGTGGCAGCACGTCCATGTTGACGGGACGAAATCTCAGCAGCAGAGCCTGGACGATGGTGACGTCCGGCTGCTTGAGAAAATCCATGATCCCCATTTCTTCCGAGTACAGCGGGTTCTCGAAGCTGGTGGCGACGTAGGAAATTTCCGCGAGGAAAATCGTAAACAGGAACACATGCGCGACATAGATCTGCCAGACCCGCCGCAGGATGCGCGCGGTCGCGACCACGAAGCCGGCCTCACGCATCGCGCGGCCATACACGAACGAGGCCGTGTAGCCCGAGATAAAGATGAAAATTTCGGTGGCGTCGCTGAACCCATAATTGCGGATCGTGAGCCAGGTCAAAAGATTGGGCGGCAGATGATCGATAAAGATCAGCCACAGCGCCATCCCGCGGAACAGATCGAGCCGCAGTTCGCGCTCCCCGGCAGCCGGAAGCGAAATCGCCGGGACCGCGGTGGCCTGCGCGGGCGCGGCGTCGCGCGCGACCACGTCGGCGGCTGGCGGTGGTCCGGCAATTCGATCGGTTATCGAGGTCATCCAACACCGTCTTGAGCGGGCGGCCGTTAGGCCTGCATGACTTGTAGATAGTATAGGCCCCGGAGCCGCAAGCAAGTTAGGCGCCCGCGGGCCCGGGGTCTTGACCATGATCCGACCGGATCGAAACGGATCAAGATATCATCTCTTTTTTGGCCTGATCTTTTCCGAACACCAGCTCGCTTTGCGCTAACGCAGCCCTTCGGGTCCGGATCGTGCTTGGCTCAGAACTGTGTTGAAACGACGATTGGAACCCATATCGGGAGGGAGACATCGACGCCGGGCCCGGCGATTGGTTCTGCCGGAACTATTGGATATGATGCCTCACCATCTCGAAAGATCAGCCTCGCATGTACCGCGCCGTCACCCGCCAGATCGAAGTCACCGTCGAGCCGAACTTCCTGCCGGAACGCTCGTCGGTCGAACGCCGTCAATTTTTCTGGTCCTACACGATCGTCATCACCAATTCGGGCGCCGAGACGGTGCAACTGCGCACCCGGCACTGGATCATCACCGATGCGACGGGACGGAAGCAGGAAGTCCGCGGCGAAGGGGTGGTCGGCGAGCAGCCGGTACTGGCCCCGGGCGAACGCTATGAATATACCAGCGGCGTCCCGCTTCCGACCGCGTCGGGCTTCATGACGGGACGTTATCAAATGGTCAGCGAGAGCGGCGAGAAGTTCGAGATCGAGGTGCCGACCTTTTCGCTCGACAGCCCCGACAACAAGCGGGTGTTGAATTGAGGAGCGGGCTTCGCCGCTCCACAAAATGCAGCCACAGTTTCGCGATCTCGCCGCGCGGTTCGCGCGAGGTTTGCCTGTAAGTTCCCGCCCTCTGTACTCAGAGGGCGCGGGGAATGCCGGGCGCCCGATGCGCCCGATAGCCGCGTGTGCAATGTTATTGGGTAGAAGCGCACACGCGTTAGTCAGGTCACACCGGAA
>JBAVEE010000983.1:0-5292 GCA_049587575.1 Bradyrhizobium sp. | reverse complement strand
CCATGACCTCGATTCTCACCGCGGTAAGCGCGGCGATGCGCGAAGCCCGCCAGGACAAGACCCGCACCACGCTGGCTGAACAGGCCACCGGCTGGGTCAAGCCGCTGGTGGCGCTGGCCGGCGGCATCATCAACGGCGGCACCGAGGCCGACGTCGACTACATCATGACCCATTGATGGCCAGGGTCCAATCGACTGCGTCGGGCTGGGCCCAGGTTTTAACGCTGGTTGCGCCGCATTAGACCCCGGCCGATCTATCGGGCATGATCGCTTTCGAAAACCGGTTTCCCCCCTTTCGGGATCATGCCTTGGCGTCCCCCATCCAGCCCTCCCATCCCCAACTGGCCGTCAGCGCGGCAATCTTTCGCGACGGCAAAATTCTGCTGGTGCGCCGCGCCAGATCGCCGGCCAAGGGTTTTTATTCGCTGCCGGGCGGCCGGGTGGAATTTGGCGAGACCCTCCACGCCGCCCTGCATCGCGAAGTGGCTGAGGAAACCGCGCTGAAAATCGAGATCCTCGACCTCGCCGCATGGCGCGAGGTCATGCCTGGAACCAGCGGCGCCGGGCATTATCTGATCATGTCGTTCGCGGCCCGCTGGACCGGCGGCGAGGTCGTCCTGAACGACGAACTCGACGATCACCGATGGCTCGCGCCGGCCGCCCTTGGCGATCTGAAGATCACCGGCGGCCTGCAGGAGGTCATCCAGTCGGCCCGGAGCGTTATCGGCGCCTGACACGAACTCCCGCCCGTGAGGGTCCCGCGCCTTGCTTCCTGCGCATTGAAAAGGCATATCGTGCGGGCCCATGTCCAAGCATTTTCTGGCCGCTCTCATCCTTTTCTCGGCGTGCATTGCCGGCCCCTCGCGGGCCCAGGACGCGGCTGCGCCGTTCGATGGCGACCTACAGCGGCTGGCCGAGATTCTCGGCACGCTGCATTACCTGCGGGGGATTTGCGGCAGCAATGAAGGCGGCAAATGGCGCAACGAAATGCAAGCGCTGATCGATGCCGAAACCCCCTCGGGCGAGCGGCGTGCACGCATGATTGCAGGCTTCAACCGCGGCTATAACGGCTTCCAGCAGACCTACCGCACGTGCACGCCGGCGGCTTCCGTCGCGATCCGCCGGTATATCGAAGAGGGCTCGAAGATTTCGCGGGATCTGACCGCCCGTTACGCCAACTAGGGCGCTTCTTCGGAACAGTCCCGATTTTCGGGCGATGGGGTCAGGTTCGCGCGCGCCCGTTAACCTTTCCTAAAGAACTGGTCTAGGCGGCCCCGCCCTGCATGCTAAACCTCGCGCATTCGACGCGTTCCGCCCTGGATCCGCGCGCACAGCCTGCTGAGTTTCATGAGCCATCCAGTGTCCTTCACCACCGCCCGCGATCCATTGCCCGATCATGAACAGAAACAGGCCGCGCTCAGCTATCTCAGCGAAGCCTGGGCGGAGGCGCGGCACGATGGCGTCGATGGCGACTGCCTGGCGCAGGCCAGCCTGTTTGCAGCCTTCGCCGAACTGGTCGGGACCTACGGCGAAGATGCCGTGGCCAAATTCGTGGAAGGCCTTCCCGTCCGCGTCCGCAATGGCGAGTTTTCGACGGCGCTGGCGAAGCAGTAATCCCTACGCCCTCAGCGTTTCCAGAAACCGCACCGGCTCGCCGGCCGATGGCGTCGCGATCTCTCCCTGCCACATCACCCGCCGGCCGCGCACGAACGTGCCGACCGGCCAGCCGGTCACGCGCACACCGTGATAGGGCGTCCAGCCCGCGCGCGAGGCCACCCATTTGTCGGTAATGGTCTCGCTGCGCTTCAGATCGACGATGGTGAAGTCGGCATCATAGCCCGCCGCGATCCGGCCCTTGCATGCGATGTTGTAGATGCGCGCGGGGCCTGCGCTGGTCAGATCGACGAAGCGCTGAAGCGACAAGCGCCCCGCATTGACGTGATCGAGCATCAGCGGAACCAATGTCTGCACCCCGGTCATTCCCGAGGGCGAGGCCGGATAGGTTTTGTCCTTTTCCTCAAGCGTATGCGGGGCGTGGTCGGAGCCGAGCACGTCGACGATACCCTGCTCGATGCCGCGCCAGATGCCTTCGCGGTGGTCGGCGGAGCGCACCGGCGGATTCATCTGCGCGCGGGTCCCGAGCCGCTCATAACATTCCGGGGCGGCCAGCGTGAGGTGATGCGGCGTCGCCTCGCAGGAGGCGACATCCTTGTGATCCCGCAAGAACTCGATCTCCTGCTTGGTCGAGATATGCAGCACGTGAATGCGTTTTCCGGTTTCATGCGCGAGTTTGACGAGACGCTGCGTCGCCATCAGCGCCGCGGCCTCGTCACGCCATACCGGATGCGAGCGCGGATCATTCTCGACGCGCAGGGGCTTGCGCTCGTTAAGGCGATACTCGTCCTCGGCATGAAACGCGGCACGGCGCCGGATCACCTCGAAGATCCGGCGCAGGCTTTCGTCATCCTCGACCAGGAGCGCGCCGGTCGAGGAGCCGATGAACACCTTGACGCCGGCGCAGCCGGGCGCGCGTTCCAGCTCCGGCAAATCGTCCACGTTGTCGCGGGTGCCGCCGATGAAGAACGCGAAATCGCAATGCATGCGGTGACGGCCGCGCTTCACCTTGTCGGTGAAAGCCTGCTCGGTGACGGTCAGAGGATCGGTGTTCGGCATTTCGAACACGGCCGTCACGCCACCCATCACGGCGCTGCGCGAACCGGTTTCGAGGTCCTCCTTGTGGGACAGGCCCGGCTCGCGAAAATGCACCTGCGTATCGATCACGCCCGGCAGGATGTGCAGGCCCTTGCAGTCGATGATCTCGGCGGCGGAAGCCTGTCCAAGGGAGCCGATTTCAACGATGCGGCCGTTGGCGACGGCGATATCGCGCACGCCCTCGCCATCCTGATTGACCACGGTGCCGGATTTTAGAA
Organism: Bradyrhizobium sp.; assembly: GCA_049587575.1. Classification (GTDB taxonomy): domain Bacteria; phylum Pseudomonadota; class Alphaproteobacteria; order Rhizobiales; family Xanthobacteraceae; genus Bradyrhizobium. Next base: position 2,363 of record JBAVEE010000983.1, on the reverse strand, counting down.
TGGTATCAAATCGCTGATTCATGGCGCTGTTCTTGGATCCTCGCTGGCCGCTGCACGGAACCGGGTGTCGCGCGGGCCTTGTTCCGGGCACCTTACCGTCTTACGTTCCAATGTGATATCGGGCACCGGCGTTTCCCCAGGAAACTCCAGAAGAATTGCAAGAGAACCTGGCATGAAAGCAGCGTTTCTACCCGACCGTGGCGTGGTCAAGGTCAGCGGCAACGATGCCCGCGACTTTCTCAACGGCCTCCTCACCACGGACGTTACGCTGCTGCGCCCGGGGCTGGGGCGGTTCGGGGCGTTGCTGACGCCGCAGGGCAAGATAACGACGGATTTTCTGATCACCGAAGCGCCTCCGGGCCATGGCGGCGGTTTTCTGGTCGACTGCCCGCGGGCGCTCGCGCAAGGTCTGGCCGACAAGCTTGGTTTCTACAAGCTGCGCGCCAAGGTCGAGGTCGAAAATCTGTCGGACAGCCTCGGCGTGCTGGCGGCGTGGGACGGCGAGCCATCGCTGAAGCCGGATCTGGCGTTCGCCGATCCGCGTGACGCCGCGCTCGGCTGGCGGATTCTGGTTCCCCGGGAGCTTGCGCAAAAAGCCGCCGATCTGATCGGCGCGGAAATGGTCGATAGCACGGCCTATGATGCCCGTCGCGTCGCTTCGGGGGTTCCGCGCGGCGGAGTAGACTTCATGTATGGCGACGCCTTTCCGCACGAAACCAACATGGACCGGCTGCACGGCGTCGATTTCGACAAGGGCTGCTATGTCGGTCAGGAGGTGGTGTCGCGGATGCAGCATCGCGGCACCGCACGCACGCGAACGGTCCGGATCCTGCTTGACGGCCCGGCGCCGGAGCCGGGTGCCGTGGTCCTCGCCGGCGACAAGCCGGTCGGCACCATGGGTTCGGCCGCAGGCCACCACGGTCTTGCGCTGATCAGGATTGATCGTGCCGCCGATGCGCTTGCAGCCGGCACACCGCTGACGTCGGGTGGCCTTGCCATCCGCTTTGCCGAGCCGGATGATTTGCAATCTACCCCAAAGCAGACCGTGGCATGACGAGAACGGCGCGCCTTCATGCCGACGGCAAGACACGATGCCCGTGGCCGGGTGAAGATCCGTTTTACATGGCCTATCACGACACCGAATGGGGCGTGCCGGAATATGATGACCGCGCGCTGTATGAGAAGCTGATCCTCGACGGCTTCCAGGCCGGGCTGTCGTGGATCACCATCCTGCGCAAGCGCGACAATTTCCGAAAGGCGTTCGACGATTTCCAGCCGGAGAAAATCGCGCGTTACAACGCCGGAAAAATCCACGCGCTGATGAACGACGTCGGCATCGTCCGCAACCGCGCCAAGATCGAGGGCGCGGTCAATAGCGCGAAGTCCTATCTGAAGATCATGGAAGACGGCCCCGGCTTCTCGAAATTCATGTGGGATTTCGTCGACGGCAGGCCGAAGGTCAACCATTTCAAGACCACGGCCAGCGTTCCCGCATCGACACCGCTTTCGGCCAGGATGTCAAAGGAACTGGCGTCGCGCGGATTCAAATTCGTCGGCCCCACCATCGTCTACGCCTTCATGCAGGCCACCGGCATGGTCAACGACCATCTGGTCGCATGCTTTTGCCATGAAAGCTGCGCCGGAACGCGCCGCAGTCCCCGTCTCAAAATCAAATGACGGCCGGAAAATCGACCGCGGACAAGGCGGCCGCCCGCGTCTGGCAGCGCATGTTGTCGGGGCGGCGGCTCGATCTTCTGGACCCATCGCCGCTGGATATCGAAATCGCCGATATCGCGCACGGCCTGGCGCGCGTGGCGCGCTGGAATGGACAGACCCGCGGCGCGCATATTTTTTCGGTGGCGCAACACACCTTGTTGGTCGAGGCCGTGATGCGCGAGCAAACACCGCGGGTGGACCTCAAATACCGGCTTGCCGCGCTGCTGCACGATGCCCCGGAATATGTCATCGGCGACATGATCTCGCCCTTCAAGGCCGTGCTTGGCGGAGACTACAAGGCCGTCGAAAAGCGGCTGCTTTCGGCGATCCATATCCGCTTCGGACTGCCGCCGGCGTTGGCGCCGGAGATCGAGCGTCAGGTCAAGGCCGCCGACAGGGGTGCGGCCTATCTCGAGGCAACGGAACTTGCAGGCTTTGCGCAGGCCGAAGCAAAACGCCTGTTCGGCCGCGATCCCGGTCTGCCGGCGGCAACCCGGCGGGACTACCTGACGCCGTGGACCGCGGCCAAGGCCGAGAAGCGGTTTTTGGCAAGATTCAAGACATTGCACGCATGAATGGCCTATAATTGCCGCTACAAAAGGGAAATCCATGATTCACGTCTGTTCGCTCGCCGCACTTTCCGACAC
>JBAVEE010000982.1:0-1947 GCA_049587575.1 Bradyrhizobium sp. | reverse complement strand
CCCGACGACAAGAACCTGGCCTTCGCGCTGGAGGAACTGAAATTCTTCTCGCGCGAATTTCGGATCGTCGGGGTCTATCCCGCGCACCCGTTCCGCGCGACCTTCAGCGAGAAGCAGGAGTAGCGCGGCGGAACGCCCGCAACGGAGAATGCCGCACTTCGAGTCAATTCAGGGCACGACGGCGGAAGCTACGCCGACCTTGCCAGCGCGCCGTCGATCATCGCCACCGAGTTCGGCAGGCCGTAGACCGCGACGAACGAGCCGAAGCGCGGGCCTTTTTCCTGGCCGAGCAGCACCTGATAGAGCATGTTGAACCAGTCGAGCGAGACGCCCGGCCGGCCATCCTTGCCCTTCTTCACGGGGTCGAGGAACGGCTCACGCCGCCCGATCTCGTAGACGACATTCTGGATGTCTTCGGCCGATGATGCTGGCGGCATGTTCGAGAGCGCGTCGCGCAGATCCTGCAGCGCGGCGCGTTCGGTATCGGTGGGCTCGCGGAACTGCTTGGTCGGCGCCACGAAGTCGCGGTAATAATTGATGGCGTAGCCGACCATCGCGTCCAGCTTCGGATGCGTCTGCGGCGTGACGCCGGGGCGATAGCGCCCGATGAAGCCCCACAAGGTCGCGGCATTCTCCGCATTCGACGACGACACCAGCGTCAGCAGCAACTGGAAGGTGACGGGCATGTCGGCCTTGGGCGGATGTCCGGCATGGATGTGCCAGACCGGATTGGCCAATTGCTGCTTCGGATCCTGCCGCGGAAAGCCGTCGAGAAACTGCTGGTAGTCGTCGACATTGCGCGGGATCACGTCGAAGTACAGGCGCTTGGCCGCCTTCGGCTCGCGATACATGAACAGCGACAGCGATTCCGGCGACGCATAACGCAGCCATTCGTCGATGGTCAGCCCGTTGCCCTTGGATTTGGAAATCTTCTGGCCCTTGTCGTCGAGGAAAAGTTCGTAATTGAACCCTTCCGGCGGCGTGCCGCCCAGCGCCGCGCAGATCCTGCCCGACAGCTTGACGGAGTCGATCAGGTCCTTGCCGGCCATTTCATAGTCGATGCCGAGCGCGACCCAGCGCATCGCCCAGTCCGGCTTCCACTGCAGCTTGCAATGTCCGCCGGTGACCGGAAGCGTGACGCGCTCCTTGGTCTCGGGGTCGTCATAGGAGATGGTGCCGCCTCTCACGTCGTGCGCCACGATCGGCACTTGCAGCACCACACCGGTACGCGGACAGATCGGCAGGAACGGCGAATAGCTTGCCGCGCGTTCCTCCCGCAAGGAAGGCAGCATGATCGCCATCACGGCATCGAATCGCTCCAGCACCCGCAGCAGCGCGGCGTCGAATTTGCCCGACGTATAATAATAGGTCGAACTCGCGAACTCGTAGTCGAAACCGAAGGTGTCGAGAAAGGCACGCAGCCGCGCATTATTGTGCGCGCCGAAACTCGGATGGGTGCCGAACGGGTCCGGCACCCTCGTCAGCGGCTTGCCGAGATGCTCGGCCAGCATCTCCTTGTTCGGCACGTTATCCGGCACCTTGCGCAGTCCGTCCATGTCGTCGGAAAACGCGATCAGGCGGGTCTTGATCCGGTCCTCGGTGAGCACGCGGAAAGCATGACGCACCATGGTGGTGCGCGCGACCTCGCCGAAAGTGCCGATATGCGGCAGGCCGGACGGCCCATAGCCGGTCTCGAACAGCACCTCGTCCTTCGGCTTCTTCTTCAGCCGCGCGACGATCGCCTTTGCCTGCTCGAACGGCCAGGCATTGGATTGTTCGGCGAGCAAACGCAGGTCGCTCGGGCTGGCGGGAGGATCAATGGTGGACATCGGAATAAGGCTTTCTCCGGGGGCCGTTAAGCTGGCTTGCTGGTAACACAATCGTCTTTGCGAGCGAAGTGAAGCAATCCATTGGGCAACAAGGGAAGGGGGGATCGCTTCGTCGCTC
>JBAVEE010000981.1:0-16828 GCA_049587575.1 Bradyrhizobium sp. | reverse complement strand
ATAGAAGCCTTCGAGAATGGTCGGCAGCGCCGGCTCCACAGCTTTCCAGAACTCCCGCAGCAGTTCGCCGGTCCTGGCGTCGATGCGCATGAAGCGCATCCGGATTTCACGATCCTGAGTGCGTTCGACCACGATTGCTTCTGCCATGTACGTTTCCTTCAATTGAAATCCAAATGAATTTTGGTCGGGCGAATGTTGGCCCCCGAAACGCAACGCCACTGGAGCACTATGAAAGGTTAAATCGATTCTTCGTTAAATTCCGAGTAGCGCAGCTTGATCCAGATTGTTGATCTGCGTTAAGGCCAATGAGGCGGCGCCGATCTTGTTCAGGTTGCATTCCTGGGAGCCACTAAACGACTGATAGACGGCGACTGCCGAAAACCGGCGGCAATTGCAATTTCATTTTGCTAAATTGGCTAATTCTGATAGATGCGATTGCAACTTTCCGGCAGAAGAAAAAATAAAACAGCTTGCGAGTTCGTTTGGCAAAACATTCGGAAACAACTCTGCCCTCAATTTGCGTAACCTGCCCTCACCGCGAAACAGGGTTTTGCGGGACGTTGTTCGAATCTTCTGGAGACTCGCAAGCGGGCCACCAACCCGGGTGGCAACACTTCGTCGTGGCTAGCGCCGGCGAGCAAATCGTAGTGCGAAATCAGGCATACGACGACGTATTCGTGCTTTGCGCGGGCTGGGCTTTTCGCTACTTCCAGCTTTCCGATGGCCGCAGGCAGATCCTTAAATTCCTGCTTCCGGGAGACATCTTTTCTTCTGTCGCCGTCTTCGAAAAGACATTCCATTTTTCGGTCAAGGCATTGACTAAAGTTCAGATGAGCGGATTCGAGCGCACCGAAATCCGCGCCAGGTGCGCCGCCAGCCCCGACTTTCAATCGGCCATCGCCAGTTCCTGCACGGCCGACAACCACCACACGACCGAACTTCTTACCGCATTGGGCCAGCGTTCCGCCGAAGAACGCATCGCTCACCTGCTCTTAAATTTGTTGCCTCGCATCGCGGCGCGAAACGTGATCCGTGAACAACGCTACCCTTTTCCGTTGCGCCAGCAGCACATTGCTGACGCGGTAGGATTGACCTCGGTCCATGTGAGTCGGGTCCTCAGCCTCTTTCGCGACCGTCGCCTTCTCGAATTATCCGATGGCGTTCTGACGGTGCTCAACCCTCCGGAACTGGAAAGGATCGGGGCACTGAAATGATCACAGCACACTTTGGTCAATTCAAGTGTGACGTCAAAGATTTCTCGCGCAATCGGTAGAACTGAACCGCCTTTCCGGCGGTTTCCGGCCTTAGCCGCAGAAAGGTTTCAAACAGGCCATCGAAATCGGCCGTCGATCTCTCGGCCCGTGCCTGCAGCAAGAGGATCGCCTTGGTTGTTTTCCAGCTCAGCCCGACCGCCTTCGCCAGGATCAGCACCTGTTCTGACCTTTCTTCAACCAGTGCCCGCTCGACAAGGCTAAGGGGAAGATCGCAAATAGCCGACAGTGCAAGTACCGTTTCGGCGAATTTCTCCGCGCTGGCAAAATCAAGGAGCGCCGCCTCGTCCAATTTGCCGGCTTCGTTTAACGACTGAATCAGAGAGCGTGCCTTGGCGAAATCCGCCGAGGTTTTTCTGGTCTGCGTTTGAAGCTGACTCGCCGCCCGCGTGACGATTTCGGCCATGCGAGCGGCCTTGCGTGGATCTTCTTTCGATAGCCTGCGCTTCAGGGCGTCGGAGGCGTCGGCGAAAAGTTTCAGAAGATGTCGCCGCGGGATTTCGCTCCTCGACCACGTGCATACTGCCAACTCGGCATCGCTCGACGACCGCCGGACCAGCGAGGAATATCCAAACTCAGAAAAGGATGCGCCCGGATTTCCTGCCGTGCTCAACGCAACCTCCCGGTTGCCCCGCTCGACGAGTATGTCGGTCACGGATTCCGGGATCACCTTCCGGGTCGAAATGGCGAGCAAATGAGCCTGGCTCTTGCCTCTTGCGCCTTCCGCAAGCGTCATCTCGTCCAATTGCTCCGAGTGCGAAAGCACAGGACGGGCGACGTCGATGACGTCGTCGAGCGACAACCGGCGCAATATTCGCGGCGGCGCGGCGGAGCTGTTCGCCAGAAACTCCGCGAAATGGACGCGCGCGGATGTTTCTATTACGTCGACGAGCTGATGCATGATAGAGTCAAACAGCGCGGTCTGTTCGCTCGAAAGATTTGCGGATGTTGACACGAAGAGATCGGCGACGCGCCGCAAAATCGAGGCCCGGCGTCCGAAATCGCTACTTGCGACCGCCGCCTCAAGCTCGTCGATCAGCGATTGGTTCGCGATCACCGTTTATGCTCCCGGAGGAGTCCACTCGATCGAATTCCGCACCGGACCGAATTCTCCTCAGGCAGCTTCATCTGCCCGCACGATCAGTTCAAGCGCAGAAAAATCGAGTTCCGCCAGCCGGCGCGGCCGGCCAAACAGGTAACCCTGAACGTAGTTGACGCCCTGGGCCTGGAGCAACTCAAGCTGAGCGTCTGTTTCCACCCCCTCAGCGGTCACGGCAATTCCCAGCCCACGGGCCAGCGTGAAGATCGACGCCACCACGGCGACACACTCCGATCGCGTCAGCAGCCCTTGCGTAAAGGACTTGTCGATTTTTATCTTGTCGAATGGAAACAACAGCAGATAACTGAGCGATGCGTATCCGGTTCCGAAGTCATCGAGGGCAATCGTGATGCCAATGTTCTTGAGCTGCCGGATGACCAGAACGTTGCTTTCCTTTCCCTGCAAGAGCAACGATTCGGTGATTTCCAGTTCCAGCCGCTCCGGTGGCAGCCCTGAGTCCACCAATGCGCACAGGATAAGGTCAAATAACGCACCCGACCGGAATTGACCTGCCGATAGATTGACCGCGACCTTGATATTCTCCGGCCAGGAGACTGCATCCGCGCAGGCTCTTTGCAGAATCCATTGGCCCAGCGGTTCCATGAGTCCGGTTTCTTCAGCAATGCCGATGAACTGGTCCGGATACAACAGTCCTGCCAGAGGATGGCGCCATCTGACCAATGCTTCCATTCCACAGAGCCGCGATGTTCTGGTGTCGAACAGCGGCTGGTAATGCAGCTCAAATTCGTTGCGCGATAGCGCCGCTCGCATATCGTTGATGATCTGGAGCCGCGTTGTGGCCTTCTCGCTCAAATCCTCCTCAAAGAAACTGAAGCTGTTACGCCCTTCGGACTTCACGCGATATAGCGCAAGGTCGGCCTTCTTGAGCAACTCCGCCGCATCGGTGCCATTGGCAGGGGCAAGCGCGATTCCGATGCTGGTTCCCACGGACACTTCCTGCCCGTTCAGAAAAAACGGCTTTGCCACTATTTCCAGCGTCTTTACCGCCAGCGCGACAGCCTCTTCCCTCTGCCCCCTGGTATCGGTCTGTATGATCGCGAATTCATCGCCGCCAAGACGCGCGACGATATCGGTCTCGCGAAGCGACGATTTCAAGCGGCCGGCCAGTTCCTTCAGGAGGTGGTCTCCTGCAGCATGCCCCAGGGTATCGTTGACGTGCTTGAATCCATCGAGATCGAGGATGTGGATGGTTAGCGTGCCTTGCTGCTGCTGCCGCATGCGAGCCAGCGCCCGATCCATCTCCTCCCGCAAGGCCGCCCGGTTCAGGAGGCCGGTCAGCGCGTCATGCGTCGCAGCATAGGAAATCTGGGCTTCGTCGCGTTTTCGCGCGGTGATATCGACCCGGATTGCCATATAGGCGATCGGCTTGCCGTTAGTGTCGAGTTGCGGGGTGATGACCGTGTCGACCCAATAGAGCGAGCCGTTTTTGGCCTTGTTACACAGTTCACCGCGCCAGACGCCGCCCCTTGCGATGCAGCGATACATCTCGCGGAAGAACGTCTTCGAATGCGTGCCGGAATTCAGAACGCGGTGGTCGCGCCCGAGCAATTCCGCGCGGGAGTATCCACTGATCGCGCAGAAATTATCGTTCGCATAGGTAATGAAGCCACGCAGATCGGTCACCGCGACGATGACGGCTTGATCGATCGCATATTGTTTCTCCAGCAGTTCCTGCCTGGAAGCTTCGGCGCGTCCTTCTGCAAGTGACGCATCGGTGACGTCCTTGTGAATCTCTACCGATCCGCCGTCGGGCATGGGATGCCGACTGACCGAGATGATCGTCCCATTCGTGAGTTCGTCGATGGCGTGATGTGTTTCCCCCGACTTGGCATTGCTCAGGCAATCGACAACGTATTTTGTCGCATTCAGCGGGCAATGAGACGCGGCAACGCGGCTGTTGAGAATGTCGTGCAGCGTCGTCCCGGGTCGCGTCTGCGCAGGCGCAAGTCCGTACATCTCGGCGAAGCGGCTATTGCTCACGAGGACCCGGAGGTCGGTATCGAAAATACACAGGCCGTGCGGCGTGCTTTCGATCGCCGTCCTCAACAGCATCTCCGAGCGCGTCTGCACCGATTCCGGGCGCGCGCCAAAAGTGAGCCGGCGAAAGCCGAAACGGGACAGCCCCAAATGTTTTTTCAACAGTTTCATCATATGTTCTTCGTGATGAAACTCATCTCACCCGGGCTTATTTAAAATTGCATTGAAACGTCGACCAGGCCGTCGGATTCGGCCCCGGTTGGCGCTTTATGGAATATCTGAGTTAACCCTCCCGCGCCTCGCCTTAATCTGTGTTCTTAACCTGGATCAATTCGAAGGTGCTTCGGCCGGGAATCGGACCAGCGCGAATACTCCTTCCGGCTGAAGGTTCTTCGGCCTGGTTCGGACCAGTCGTTGTCGGGGACCCTGCTGCTTCAGGCCGCCACGTTCATCTGCTTCTCGAATTCCTCGTACGCGGAGATGGCGTCCGCCGCATACATCAACGATGGGCCGCCGCCCATGTAGATCGCCATGCCAAGCGTCTCCTCCACTTCCTGACGCGTGGCGCCGAGCTTGACCAGGGTCTCGGTATGGAAGCCGATGCAGCCGTCGCAGCGGGTTGCAATGCCGATCGCAAGCGCGATCAGTTCCTTGGTCTTCTTGTCCAGCGCGCCCTCGCGGGTGGCGGCCTGCGCCAGCGCCGAAAAGGCCTTCATGGTGTCGGGAATGTCCTGGCGCAATTTCCGCAAGTCGCCGGAAATGCGCTTCGTGATATCGGAATAGTTCTTTTTCATGGAGGATTCCTTACGTGCTTGGCGTGCTTGGCGATATCGGCGGCGGAGGTTCCCGCAACGCGATGTAAATGGCGGGGATGACCAGCACCGTGAGCAGCGTCGAGGACGCGAGGCCAAACAGCAGCGAAATCGCCAGACCCTGGAAGATCGGATCGAGCAGAATGGTGGCGGCGCCGATCATGGCCGCAAGCGCGGTAAGCAGGATCGGCTTGAAGCGCACGGCGCCGGCTTCCAGCACCACGTCACGCAGCGACTTGCCCTGTCCTCCGCTGTGGCGAATGAAATCGACCAGCAATATCGAATTGCGAACGATGATACCGGCCAGCGCGATGAACCCGATCATCGAGGTCGCGGTGAACGGCGCGCCCAGCAACCAGTGGCCGATCAAAATCCCGATCAGCGTCAACGGAATAGGCGTCAGGATCACGAGCGGCAGCTTGAAGCTGCGGAACTGGGCCACCACGAGCACGTAGATGCCGAGGATCGCCGCGCCGAAGGCGGCGCCCATGTCGCGGAAGGTCACATAGGTGATCTCCCACTCGCCGTCCCACAGCAACGTCGGATGGGACTCGTCGGACGGCTGCCCATGCATGCTGATGACAGGCTTCTGCAGCGCGCCCCAGTCGTGGGCGTCGATGCGCTTGTCAACCTCGAGCATGCCATAAAGCGGCGCCTCGAAGCGGCCTGCCAGTTCCGCCATCACCATGTCGGCAAACCGGCCATCGCGACGAAATATCGACGGCGAGCCTTCCTCGACGGTCGCCTTGACGACCTGGCCCAGTTCGACAACCGTCTTGCTGCCGGGAAGCGTATTGGCGGGCACCGGCGTCGATGCCAGCGCCTCGGTCCAGGCGAGGTCGTGCTTCGGCAGCCTGACCGAGATCTCGATCGGATTACGGTCTTCGCCGCGATGGGAATAGCCGATCGATACGCCGCCGAACAGCGTCTGGATGGTGTCGTAGACGTCACGCTGTTCGACGCCGAAAAACTCGAGCCGGTCCTGGTCGATCGACAGCCGCAACCGTGGCCGCTTCTCGCCGATCGAATCGTCGATATCGACAATGAACGGCACTTCGGCGAAGATTTTTTTGATCTCCCCGGTGACCGCCCGTCGCGTTGCCGCATCCGGCCCGTAGATTTCAGCGAGCAAGGTCGCAAGCACCGGCGGCCCGGGCGGCACCTCGACGACCTTGATGCTGGTGCCCGCGGGAACGCTGACGGCCTTGAGGCGCTGCCGCAGATCGAGCGCGATGTCGTGGCTTACGCGCTTGCGATCGGCGCGTGCGGCAAGATTGACCTGCAGCTCGCCCAGCTCAGGTCTTTCACGAACATAATAGTGACGCACCAGGCCGTTGAAATTGAACGGCGCCGGCGTGCCGGCGTAGGACTGCACCGAAGTGATTTCGGGCAGGCCGCGCGCGATATCCGCCGCCGCGAACAGCGTGCGCTCGGTGTCTTCCAGACTTGCGCCCTCGGGCAGATCGACCATGACCGCGATCTCGGATTTGTTGTCGAACGGCAGCAATTTCACGGTCACGGATTTGGTCGCAAACAGCACCATCGACAGCAACGTCGCGACACCAACGGCGATCAGGAATATCCAGGACGAACGTTTACTGCTGACGATCGGGGTCGCGATCCGCCGGTAGATGCGCCCGAGCACGCCTTCGTCATGCGCCGCATGAGCCGGAGCTGCGCCGTCCTTCGGCGCCAGCCGCAGCATCAGCCAGGGCGCTACCACCATCGCGACAAAGAACGAAAACAGCATGGCCGCGGAGGCATTGGCCGGAATCGGCGCCATATACGGGCCCATCAGCCCCGACACGAACAGCATCGGCAGCAGCGCGGCAACGACGGTCAGCGTCGCCACGACGGTCGGATTGCCGACTTCGGCGACAGCCTCGATCGTGGCCTGCAGACGGGGCCGCGCGTCCTTCATGCCCCAATGACGGGCGATGTTCTCGACCACCACGATGGCATCGTCGACCAGGATACCGATCGAAAAAATCAGCGCGAACAGGCTAACGCGATTGATCGTATAGCCCATCAGATTGGCGGCAAACAGCGTCAGCAGGATCGTGGTCGGGATCACGACGAGAGTGACCAGCGCCTCCCGCCAGCCGATCGCAACCGCGATCAGAATGACGATCGAGATCGTCGCCAGACCGAGGTGAAACAGCAGCTCGTTCGCTTTTTCGTTGGCGGTCTCGCCATAGTCGCGAGTCACGGTGACCTCGACATCGTCCGGGATCAGGCGGGACTTCAGTCCCTCGAGCCGATGCGCAATTTCCTCCGAAACGACCACCGCGTTGGCGCCTGCCCGTTTGGCCAGCGCCAGGGTGACCGCCGGAGCCCGATTCCAGTGGCCCTTGCCGTCCGACGCGTCGTTCCAGACGCGGTGCTCCGCCGCGTTCGGTCCGATGACCACCGCGGCCACGTCCTTGACATAGACCGGTCGACCGTCCCGCGTCGAAATCAGCAACAGGCCGATATCGGGAATTCCCGTCAGGGTCTGGCCGGCCGAGACGCTGCGAACGGTGCCGGCGTCGCGGACCTGTCCCGCCATAAACGAACGATTGGCATCCTTCACCTTGGCGACGAGTTGCTGAAGCGTAACGCCGAACAGGGACAATTTTTCGGGATCCGGCTCGACCCTGATCTGCTGGGCGCCTCCGCCGGAGATGTAGGTCAGACCGATACTGTCGACCTTCGTCAACTCGGAGCGCAGTTTGTCGGCGAGTTCGTAGAGGTCCTTGTCCGACCATCGGTCGGCCGCGAACGGCTTCGGCGAGAGCGTGAGGGTGGTCACGGCGACGTCGTTGATGCCTCGGCCGATAATCAAGGGCTCCGGAATGCCGACCGGGATCCGGTCCAGATTGGCGCGGATCTTCTCATGAACCCGCAGGATCGCGTCGTCGGACTTCGTTCCGACCAGAAAGCGCGCGGTGACCATGACGCGGTCGTCTTCGGTCTGGCTATAGACATGCTCCACGCCATCGATGCCCTTGACGATCGCCTCGAGAGGCTTGGTGACGAGCTCAACCGCATCGGGCGCACGCAGTCCGTCCGCATTGACGCTGATGTCGACCATGGGGACGCTGATCTGGGGCTCTTCCTCACGCGGAATGACGACGACGGCGATCAGGCCGACGACAAGCGACGCGAGCAGAAACAGCGGCGTCAGCGGCGAATTGATCGTCGCGCGGGTGAGCCGCCCCGACAGGCCAAGATTCACGGCTGCACCAATTGGTCGCCGGCGCGAAGGCCGGACAGGATTTCAAGGCCATCGGGCATATCGGGATTCGGCAGGTCGCGACCGCGCTGCACCGGCACGTCAATGGTTCGGTCGGCCTGACGAATCCTGACGTAATCGATCCCGAAGCGGGTCGTCACATAACTCGACGGGATCACGAAGGCTGTCCGCTTGCCGCCGGCAACCCAGACCCTGAGCCGGTTGCCGACGAAATACTCCCCCAACCCCGGAACCGTGGCGTCGGCGATGACGCGGCCATCCTCGATCTGCGGATAGACCAGATCGATCACGCCCCACTTGGAGGCCTGGTCGCCGAATTCGGCGCCGTCGACGCGGATCTTGTCCCCGGCTTTCAGAAAGAGGGCATGACGCTCCGGCACCCGCAGACGCAGCTTGAAATCCTGTTGCGCGATCATCGCAATGGGGTCGCCGGGCAGCACAACGGAACCGACCGCCACCAGCTTCTTCAATACACGTCCGCCGGCGGGGGCAAGCACCTCCCCTTCGGTGAACTGCTGCTGCACCACCGCTCGCTCGGCAGTCTTCGCCCGCAGCCCGTTTTCCGCGACGTTGAGCGCCGTCCGCGCCTCGTCCAGTTTGACGCGGGGCAGTATGCCGCGGTCCACCAGCCCCTGGGTCCGATCGAAATCGGTTTGCGCCTGATCCGACTGCGCCTGCAACGCTCCGATCTGCGCATCGAGCGCCTTCATCTGCAGGGCGAGTTTCTCGTCGCCGATCGTCGCAATCGCCTGGCCGCTCGTGACAGAATCGCCTTCCCTCACGTTGAGTTGGACGATGATGCCGCCGATGCGCCCGCGCGCCGGCACAACACTTATACTCTCGACGGTGGCAAACACCGCCTTCTCGTCAACTACCGACCGCGAGACGACATTGAAGACGGCCGCGTCCGCTGGAACCGCGCCCAATACCGCAACCGCGACCAGGCTCAATAGGATCAATATGCGCATCGGTGTTCTCACGGGATTTTCACGCCGCAACTGCGGCATTTGCTGTGACATTTCATTGAGATTCATTACGAGGACATTGACCTGCCTCAAGGCGCCGTCGCGCACACCCTCATAATTTACGCTTGGCCTTCGGGACTTTCGGGGGCTCGCAATATACCTGATAGAGGGTCTTTAGAAGCTCGCGCGCGGGATCGCTTGCGATCGAGTAGTAAATCGTCTGGGCATCGCGGCGCGCGGACACCAAGCCATCCTTGCGAAGGAGAGCAAGATGCTGGGAAACCGTGGAATCGCGAAGCTTCAGGAACCCAGCGAGATCGCCGACCGATCGCTCGCCGTCGATCAACTGGCAGATAATCAGCAACCGGTGACGGTTGGAGAGCGACTTCAACAGGTCGCTCGCCTGATCGGCTGCAGATTCCATGGCCACGCTATCTATTTTCATACTTGCGTATATACGAGAATACGAATATATAGTCAATACACGCGCGGCAGAAAAAGCCACACCCGAACTGAAACAGGCGCACTCAAGGAACGCAGGAAACGGAGGCTATCATGGCGGAAGTTGTTGTTATCGGAGCCGGCCTGAGCGGAACGCTGATGGCCTACGAATTACTGCCGCAGTTGAAGAAGAGTGACCGCCTGACCGTGGTCTCCCAGGGCCCCATCTATCATTTCGTCCCCTCCAATCCCTGGGTGGCGATCGGCTGGCGCCAGCGCAGCGATATCGAAATCGACCTCGTCGATATCATGAGACGCAAAGGCATCCGCCTGCTGACGCAAGGCGCGCAGCGCGTGCAACCCACTGAAAACCGCGTCGAGCTCACGGACGGAACATCGATCACCTACGATTATCTGGTCGTCGCCACCGGTCCGGAACTCGCGTTCGACGAGATCCCGGGGCTCGGGCCGGACGGCCACACCCAATCGGTCTGTCACGTCGATCATGCCTCTCACGCAAAAGAGGCATTCGAAAAGCTTGCCGCAAATCCGGGACCCGTGGTGATCGGCGCCGTGCAAGGCGCCTCCTGCTTCGGGCCGGCCTACGAATTCCTGTTCATTCTGGAAACCGAGCTGCGCCGCCGCAAGCTTCGCGACCGCGTACCGATGACCTTCGTTACCTCGGAGCCTTATATCGGACACCTCGGTCTCGACGGGGTCGGCGACACCAAGGGCCTGCTCGAAAGCGAGATGCGCGAGAAGCACATCAAATGGATCACCAACGCCCGCGTCAAGAATGTCGAGCAGGGCAAGATGTCCGTCGAAGAGCTCTCGGAGGACGGAGCTATCCGCAAGACCCACGAGCTGCCGTTCACCTATTCGATGATGCTGCCCGCATTCCGCGGCGTCGGCGCCGTCCGGGGCATCGAGAAGCTGACCAACCCGCGCGGCTTCGTCATCGTCGACAAGCATCAGCGCAATCCGGCGTTTCCGAACGTCTTTGCGATCGGTGTGTGCGTGGCCATCGCTCCTGTCGGAGCGACGCCGGTTCCGGTCGGCGTGCCGAAGACCGGCTTCATGATCGAATCGATGGTCACGGCAACGGCGATGAACATCGGTGCGCTGCTGAGAGGCGAGACGCCGTCGGCGCAGCCGACCTGGAACGCGATTTGCCTCGCCGATTTCGGTGATACCGGCATCGCCTTCCTGGCGCAGCCGCAGATCCCACCCCGTAACGTCAATTGGTCTTCCAAGGGGGAATGGGTTCATCTTGCCAAGGTCGCCTTCGAGAAATACTTCCTGCGCAAAATTCGCCGTGGCGAAAGCGAGCCGTTCTACGAGCGCTTTCTGCTCGACAGGCTCAACATCGCAAAAATCAAGGAGGTCAAGACGGGGACATGAGCGCGAGCCACCAAATCGTCTGTGGACATTGCGGGAAGATCAACCGGCTGCCCGGTGAGCGGACGGCGACCGCCGCACGCTGCGGATCCTGCCACCAGCCGATCTTCAGCGGTCACCCCATCGAGGTCGACGAAGCGGGTTTCGGCCGCCATGTGGCGCACAGCGATATCCCCGTCCTGGTCGACGTTTGGGCACCGTGGTGCGGCCCCTGCCGCACGATGGCGCCGATGTTTGAGCGGGCAGCCCGGGAGCTTGAACCGAAGGTTCGCCTGCTGAAGCTCAACGCCGATACCGCGCCTGCCGTGTCTTCGCGCCTGGGGATCAGCGGCATCCCTACCCTTCTGTTGATGCAGGGGGGCCGTGAAGTCGCGCGGACGTCGGGCGCGATGGATACGAAGAACATTGTCACATGGACAATGGCCGGGCTCGCCCGGTCACAGTAATTTTTTAACCGAAAGGAACACGCCATGAATGTCGATAAAGCCGTTCTCGCTTTCGCTGGATTTGTAGTGCTGCTGGGCCTCGCGCTCGGCTGGCTGGTCAATCCGTACTGGTATCTGCTGACGGCGTTCGCCGGATTCAACATGATTCAATCGTCGTTTACCGGATTCTGTCCGGCGGCGATGGTGTTCAAAAAGCTCGGCGTGCGCGGCGGCAACGCCTTCTCGTGATCGGCCGCAAACGGCGTCCGGGCCGTTTGAGCTGGCGCAAGGCATCGGTTTTGAGTGAGGCATACTGATCAACAGTAACTCCCTCACTCGTAACCAAACCTGGTTCGCGCGTGAAACATAATCTGGATTGCCGGCAATCATGAACGAAACCATCGTCGAAGGTCCGCTCTACGAAGCCCGCAAGAAGGTCTATCCGCAGGCCGTTCACGGCCGGTTTCGCCGGATCAAATGGACGATCCTCAGCGTCGTGCTCGCGGTCTATTATCTGTTGCCGTTCGTCCGCTGGAACCGCGGACCCGGCCTGCCGAGCCAGGCCGTCCTGGTCGATTTCCCGCATCGCCGGTTCTATTTTTTCTTCATCGAGCTGTGGCCGCAGGAGATTTATTATTTTACCGGCCTCCTGATCATCGCGGCGATGACGCTGTTTCTGATGAATGCCCTGGCTGGCCGGGTATGGTGCGGCTACATGTGTCCGCAGACGATCTGGACCGATCTGTTCTATGCGGTAGAGCG
The DNA here is from genome assembly GCA_049587575.1 of Bradyrhizobium sp. Classification (GTDB taxonomy): domain Bacteria; phylum Pseudomonadota; class Alphaproteobacteria; order Rhizobiales; family Xanthobacteraceae; genus Bradyrhizobium. Next base: position 4,422 of record JBAVEE010000981.1, on the reverse strand, counting down.
CTTCGTCGAAGGCGACCGCCGCGAACGGATGCTGAGCGACAAGCGCGGATGGACGTTGACGCACATTCGTCAGGCCGTCACCAAGCATTTCATCTGGCTGATGATCGCCTGGTGGACCGGCGGGGCATGGGTGCTGTATTTTGCGGATGCCCCGACGCTGGTGAAGGATCTCGCGACGCTTCAGGCGCCGTTCATCGCTTATCTCTGGATCGCCATCCTGACCGCCACCACCTACACCTTCGCCGGCCACGCCCGCGAGCAGGTCTGCATCTACATGTGCCCGTGGCCGCGGATTCAGGCCGCACTCACGGATGAATGGGCGCTCAATGTCACCTATCGCCGTGACCGCGGCGAGCCGCGCGTTTCCGTCAAGAAGGCCGAACAACTGCGCCAGCACGGCGAGCCCGCCGGCGACTGCATCGATTGCCATCAGTGCATCAATGTCTGCCCCACGGGGGTGGATATTCGCGACGGAATTCAGCTCGGCTGCATCCAATGCGGCCTGTGCATCGATGCTTGCGACACCGTCATGCGCGAGGTCGGCCGCCCGACGGGTTTGATCGCCTATGATACCGACATCAACGGCCAGCGACGGCAGGCCGGCAAACCGCCGGTCTATCGCCTGATCCGGGCGCGGACCATCCTTTACGCCGCCATCATCGCACTGGTCGGCAGCATCATGCTGTATGCGCTGGCAACCCGAAGTTCCCTGAGCGTCAATGTGCTCCACGAGCGCAACCCGCTTTATGTCCTGCTGGCGGATGGCGGCGTCCGCAACGACTACACCGTGCACATTCTCAACAAGGGCCCGGAGCGCACCTTCGCGCTGGACCTGTCGGGCCTTCCGGGCGCGGACCTGCGCATCCCCGGCACCGCGCGCGGCGCGGATGGCAAGCTCGCCGTCGACGTCGGACAGGATCAAACGCGGGAAATACGCCTGTCCGTGCAGGTGAAAAGCACGATGGTGCCTCCCAGTCCCGTCGGTATCGAGATCAAGGCGACCGACACTGCCACCGGACAGACCGTGGGCGCTGCCGACCATTTCATCCCGTCCGATCGGTGATCCCAGGCTCGGGCTTCGGACCGTAAACGCGGGATTAACATTACCGCTTAATTTGAATCCGGGCGCCAACGGCATTTTCCAGACTTTCCGGTACCGTTTCCCGAGAACGCGGTGGAGCGCGGCTTGAGGCAGCGCCGACACTCGCGAACGGGGAAACGGGACGTGGCGGAAATTGCGGACACAGCGGTCGTCCATCGCGCATCTGTCAACGATGCCGCGGACAAGCGCGCGCAGATCGCCGCGGCTTCGCCGGATGGCATGGCATTCGCGCCTCTGACCGACATTCCCGCCGGTGAATGGCGCGCGCTGGCTGAACGCGCCGTCGAGCCAAACGGCTATTACCTCAGCGATTGGGAGCTGGCGGTGAACGCCTCCGCGCGCGGCCGAACCGGCGTGTCCGCACTCAGCGCGTGGAGTGACGGCTCCTCCGCGCCGGACGGCGCGGCGCGACTGATCGGCCTGCTGCCTGTGATTTCGATGTGGCGCGCCTGCAAAATCCCGCTGCCGGCCTTGGTCAGCGCCAGCCCCTACGGCACGCTGTGCACGCCCTTGCTCGACCGCGACATCGCGGGCGAAGCCGCGAGACGATTGATGGCGCAGGCGCGGAGGGCGGGTGCCCGCGCGCTGATCCTGCGCGACGTCTCGCCCAATGGCGCCGCCATGAGAGCCTTCACGGAAGTATTGCGAGAGGACGGCATGCGTCCGCGGCTGCTGCAATCGCATTTCCGCGCCTGTCTTGACGCACGGCGCGATGCCGAGGAATTGCTGCACGACGCGCTCGGCGGCAAGAAGCTGAAGGAATTGCGCCGCCAGCGCAACCGCCTCGCCGAGCACGGCGCCGTCCGTTTCGACGTGGCGCGAACGCCGGAAACCATAGCTGCGGGAATCGAGACGTTCCTGGCGCTCGAGGCCAGCGGCTGGAAAGCCAGGCGCGGCACCGCGCTCAGACAGGACGCCGGTGACGCCGGCTTTATCCGGCGCGCCACCAAAGGGCTTGCGGAGACCGGCCAGTGTGAAATCGTGACGCTCTACGCCGGCGAAACACCGGTCGCAGCCGCGATCGTGCTCCGGCACCAGGACCGCGCATTCTATTTCAAACTCGGCATCGACGAGCGCTTTTCAAAATTTTCGCCCGGCGTGCAGCTGACGCTCGACCTGACACGGCATCTGTGCGCCGACGCCGCGCTTGCCGCCGCCGATTCCACCGCGAGCGCCGATCATCCGATGATCAATCCGATCTGGCGAGGCCGTCTTTTGATCGGCGACGTGCTGATCCCCCTGCGCCGGAACGACCCGATGGTGTCGCTGATCCATGCCGCGACAATGGCACATAAAAAGGCCTACGAACTCGCGCGCCAGGCCGCGCGTTTGATCCGCCGCCGTTAAGGCACACCCTACTCCGCCGCCTGCGCGTTCACTTCCGCCGACACCTGACGAATGGCGCGGGCGAGTTGCTCGGCCGGCTGCGCGCCGGACACCGCGTATTTCTGCGCGAACACGTAGGTCGGCACACCCGAGATGCCCTTGTCGGCAGCATCCTTGGCCTGCGCGGAGATCAGCGCGACGTCTTCATCGGTCGCGAGTCGCCGGCGCACGTCCTCGGCATCGAGCCCGCAATCGGCCGCCGCCTGCACCAGCACGTTGGTATCGGTGAGATCGCCGCCGTCCCTGAAATACAGTTCCATCAGCCGCTGTTTCATGTCGGCCGATTTGCCGCGTGCGTCCGCCCAGTGAATCAGCCGATGGCAGTCGATCGTGTTCGGCTGCCGCTTGACGAGGTCGGGCCGGTACGTGAGGCCCTCTTCGCCGGCGGCGGTGACGACGCGGCCGGCGATCCCTTGGTAGGCCTCGACCGAGCCGAATTTCGTCGTCAGATATTCGTCGCGGCCGATGCCGTCGCGCGGCACCCAGGGATTGAGAAAGAACGGCCGCCAGTGAATTTCGACCGGAACGTCGCTCGCCAGCGCCAGCGCGTTTTCGATCCGGCGCTTGCCGATATAGCACCACGGGCACACCACGTCGGAGACGATGTCGATCTGAAGCGGCTTTAGGGTACTCATCGGGGGTGTCCTCGCTTGCGTAAATTCCAGAAATAAGCCGCAAACCGCGCCCGGACAAGGACCTATCGCAGATCGGCCGCCATCGCCCGCATCCGCTCGGCGGTGGGTTCGTCGGCGGGAAAGAACGTCTCCAGCGCCAGTTCCGACAGCGTGATATCGACCGGCGTGCCGAAAATCATCGTCGTGGAGAAAAAGCTCAGGACGTCGCCGCCAAACCGCAGCTTGAAGGGGATCGCGACATTGTCCGGCGGCAGCGGCGCGGACCGCGCCGGGATCGGGAAGGCCTTCAGCTCGCGATAGAGCTTGATCAGTTCGGGATCGGCGGTCGCCTCGCACTGGCGATGCAATCGCTCCAACAGATGCCCGCACCATTCGGCGAGGTTGACGGTGCGCGCCGCCAGCGCCTCCGGGTGAAATGCGAGACGCAGAATGTTGAGGGGCTGACCGAGCAGCCGCGCCGGGACGCCTTGCAGCAGCGGCATGACCATGCGGTTGGCCGATACCAGATTCCAGTGCCGGTCATAGGCCAGCGCCGGATTGGGCTCATGCGCGCGTAGCACGAGGTCAATCGCAGCCCGCGCCGGTTTCAGCGCGGGATCGTCGAGCGATCGCTGCGGAAATGCCGGCGCGAACCCCGCCGCCACCAGCAGCACGTTGCGCTCGCGCAGCGGCACGTTGAGCCGCTCCGCGAGCTTCAGCACCATGTCGCGCGACGGCGCCGCGCGGCCGGTTTCCACGAAACTGAGATGACGCGCGGAGATCTCGGCGTCACCGGCGAGATCAAGCTGGCTGAGATGGCGGCGCTGGCGCCATTGCCGCAAGTGGTCGCCGATATGGGCGGGCCTGGTTTGGTCGGCTCGCGCCGTGGCAGCGTGTGCGTTCATGGTGGAAAATCTATCACGCGAATTTCGCGCGTTCCATTACCTCGGACGTAATGGAATTGCGCTCCGGGGCGGATCATCTTCGCGGGCACTGGAGGTGACGCGTCGGCGGTCGACGCGCTGATCCATCTCCGCCCCACATCCATGGAGACCCACCATGATCCAACCATCCCTGTTTTTGCGCCGCGCGATCCAGGCCGATTCCGTCTTCAGCGGCGTATCGTCCGTGTTGCTCACCTTTGGCGCCGGGGAGTTGGCACCGCTCCTCAACCTGCCCGAAGCCCTGTTGCGCGAGACCGGCTTGTTTTTGATCGCCTACGCGGCTTTGGTCGGCTGGCTCGGCACCCGCCAATCAATGCCAAAGGCCTTGTTGGTCATCGTGATCGCGGGCAATGCGGCGTGGACGCTGGCCAGCATC
>JBAVEE010000980.1:0-2579 GCA_049587575.1 Bradyrhizobium sp. | reverse complement strand
CGGCAAGACCGCGCCTTCGCTCTACGATTTGCGCAACCTGTTCCAGGTCAATGTCGAGGAAGGCCGCCATCTCTGGGCGATGGTCTACCTGCTGCAGAAATATTTCGGCCGCGACGGGCGCGAGGAGGCGGATGAACTGTTGCGCCGCCGCTCCGGCGATGCCGACTCACCGCGCATGCTCGGGGCCTTCAACGAGGCGACGCCGGACTGGCTGTCATTTTTCATGTTCACCTACTTCACCGATCGCGACGGCAAGATGCAGTTGCACTCTCTGGCGCAATCGGGCTTCGATCCCTTGTCGCGGACCTGCCGCTTCATGCTGACCGAGGAAGCGCACCACATGTTCGTCGGCGAAACCGGCATCAGCCGCGTGGTGCAGCGAACATGCGAGGCGATGCGGGCCGCCGGAATCAGCGATCCCTCCGATATCGCCAGGGTCCGCGCGCTCGGCGTGATCGATCTTCCGACCATCCAGAAGAAGCTGAACCTGCATTATACGCTTTCGCTCGACCTGTTCGGCTCGGAAGTCTCGACCAACGCGGCGAATGCCTTCAATGCCGGCGTCAAGGGCCGTTACCACGAGACCCAGATCAAGGACGATCACCGCCTGCAGAACGATACCTATCCGGTGCTCAAGCTGGTGGACGGGCAGATCAAGCGCGTCGACGAACCGGCGCTGACCGCGCTTAACATGCGGCTGCGCGACGACTACACCCAGGATTGCGTCAAGGGGCTGTTGCGCTGGAACAAGATCATCGCGACGGCCGGCTACGACTTCAAGCTGACGCTGCCGAATGTCGCGTTCCACCGCGCGATCGGCGAGTTCAAGGACATTCACGCCACCCCGGATGGCGTGCTGATCGACAATGCGACCTGGAACAGGCGCAGGAACGATTGGTTGCCGTCGGTGGACGACGGCGATTTCATTGCGTCGCTGATGACGCCGGTGACCGAAGCCGGCGAATTCGCAACCTGGATTTCGCCGCCCAAGGTCGGGATCGACAACAAGCCCGGCGATTTTGAGTATGTGAAGATCGAGACCTGACGCGCTTCGCCTCGCCCCGCTTGCGGGGAGAGGCCGGATCGCACTTGCGATCCGGGTGAGGGGGAGTCTCCTCGATCACGGTGCTTGAAAAAGGCCCCTCACCCCAATCCTCTCCCCGCAAGCGGGGCGAGGGAGCCCACCGCCGGCGCCGCCTCCTTCTATTCCCACCCGTCGCCCTTGATGCCCGGATTCGCATAGACGATGCCGCCATCGACCGCGATGGTCGCGCCGACCACGTAGTCTCCGGCGCGCGAGGCGAGATAGATCGCGGCCCCCGCCATGTCTTCATCGGTGCCGATGCGCCCCGCGGGCACGCGCGTCGCCACTTCGTCGGCGTTGTCGCGCGCCGCCTTGTTCATGTCCGACTTGAACGGTCCCGGGGCGATCGCCGACATCACGACATGGTCGTGGATCAGTTTGGCGGCCAGCCGGCGCGTCAGGTGAATGAGCCCCGATTTGCTCGCGGCGTAGGAATAGGTCTCCAGCGGGTTGACGAAGATGCCGTCAATCGAAGCGATGTTGATCACTTTTGAAGGCTTCCCGGCGGAGGCGGCGGCCCGCAAGGGCGCCGCCAGCGCCTTGGTGAGAAAGAACGGGGTCTTGAGGTTGAGGTTCATCACCTTGTCCCAGCCGCTTTCCGGGAATTCGTCGAAATCCGCGCCCCATGCCGCGCCAGCATTGTTGACGAGAATATCGAGCTTCGGCTCGCGCTTTTTAATCTCCGCCGCCAGCATCTCGATGCCGGTCATGGTGGAAATATCGATCGGCAGCGCGATGCATTCGCCGCCATATTCGGCCGTGAGCTGTTTCGCGGTGGCTTCGCAGGGACCCGCCTTGCGCGCCGTTATGTAGACCCTGGCCGCGCCCTGACTAAGAAATCCCGCCGCGATCATCCTGCCGATGCCGCGCGATCCGCCGGTCACCAGCGCGGTACGGCCTTTCAGCGAAAACAGATCCTTGAACATCCGGTACTCCCCTTGGTTTTGTCAGCGGTTTTGGGCGCGGGGGCGAGGGGAGTCAAGAACCGCCCTTTTCGTCGTCCCTGCGAACGCACGCTTTCGCGGGGACGACTAAGGTCTAGCTACGCCGCGTCGACGCGCCTGAAACCGTTCCACATCGCGGTCGCGGCACCGGAGGTCAGCACCGGCAGGATGCGCTTGTCCTGATAATTGCCGTTGAGCGAGACCCGCGGCAGCGCGGTCAGGTATCCGGCGCTCTCGGGAAAGATCATGCCCGGCCGCGTCGTCACCGCGGTCTTGAAGCCGGCCGCTTTCGCCAGTGCGAATTCGCGGCGGCCTGCCGCGAACCTGTCGCCATAGGGATAAGCGAGATGCACGACAGGACGCTGCAGCACGTCTTCGATCCGCTGGCGGCTCGTCGCCATCTCCTGGCTGGCGACTTCCGCAGGCTGGCTGGCAAGATTGCAATGCGTGACGGAATGCGCGCCGATCCCGACCATGGGCTCGTTCGCGAACGACTTCAGCTCATCGAACGACATGCAGAGTTCGCGGCAGATCGCGGCTTCGTCGACGCC
>JBAVEE010000979.1:0-3213 GCA_049587575.1 Bradyrhizobium sp. | reverse complement strand
TGCCGCAAGGTTGGCGCGGCGGCCAACCTTGACAGCTCCTGCGCGCGACGACGTCAGCGAACTGCGGGTCGGGACGAAGAAACGGACTTTGAGATCGAACAAAGAAACTCACGAAGGACAACATATTTGCCGCTCTGGCGAACTCCTTGACAAAAAAAGCCCCATACAAGGAAACCGCGGGAGGGGGACGTGGGTGGCGCGGCTTGGGCTATGGGGATTTGAGTGCCGCGGATGAGGTGGGTGAATGGAGTCGAGGCGCTCCAGCAAGCCGGTGGATGGCGGAGCGGCCGCAAGATGAGCGGCGGGCCGCGTCGAACTCGGTAATTTGCCGGACGATTTGTGACGACAGGCGGATGTCTGGACGCGCTCTGCCGTGGCCGGTCGAGAGGCAGCGAGTGCGACGATCGGATTTGCGGGATTGTGATGTCGTCATGAGGTATCGAGCCTAATTGCGATTGGTGGAGCGGTTGGCCGCTGCCGTGGCGTGGCACCACGCTCAAAGACTTCGATCATGATCATGCGACCGCCGCAGCATGGACACTTCGGCTTGCTGGCATCGACGGCGTCAGCGGTGGGTTGGCCCTCAGGTTTTGAAACGGCCAACAGTTCACGCGCTCGGGCGATGTTGTCGGCGCGGGTACCGCTGGCGAGCAGACCATAGTGACGGATGCGGTGAAAGCCGGGCGGCAGGACGTGGATCAGGAAGCGGCGGATGAACTCGGCGGTAGAGAGCGTCATGATCTTCTGGCGATCCCGGCCTTCGGCACGATAATTCTTCCATCGGAAGCTGACGCTGGTGCGGTCGCAGGCAATCAGCCGGCTGTTGGCGATGGCGACACGGTGGGTATAGCGCGACAGATAGGCCAGCACGGCCTGTGGCCCGGCGAACGGACGCTTGGCATAGACCACCCATTCGGCTCGGCGCAGCGGGGCCAGATAGGCCACGAACGCTCGCGGGTCGGCGAGAGCGGCATGATCGCCGAAGAACTTCAGGTGCCCGGCTTGGTGTGTCGCGATCAGCCGTTCCAGGAACAGCCGGCGGAACAGGCGCGAGAGCACGCGCACCGGCAGGAAGAAGCCGGGCCGGCACGCTACCCAGCGCTCGCCGTCCATTGAGATGCCGCCGCCCGGCACGATCATGTGGACGTGCGGGTGATGGGTCATCGCCGAGCCCCAGGTATGGAGGACCGAGGTGATGCCGACGCGGGCGCCGAGATGCTTTGGATCGGCCGCGATGGTGACCAAGGTCTCGGCCGATGTCTTGAACAACAGGTCGTAGACAACGGCCTTGTTCTGGTAGGCGATATCGGCGATGGCCGCCGGCAGCGTGAACACCACATGATAGTACGGTACCGGCAGCAGGTCGGCCTCGCGCGCCGCCAGCCAGTCCTTTGCCGCCGCGCCCTGGCACTTGGGACAATGGCGGTTGCGGCAACTATTGTACGAGATCTGGCTGTGCGCGCAGTCCTCACAGCGCGCGACGTGACCGCCGAGCGCTGCCGTGCGGCAGTTCTCGATCGCCGACATCACCTTCAGTTGGCCGAGGCTGACATGGCCGGCATTGGCCCGGCGCCACGCCGGGCCGTGGCCGCGGAAGATGTCCGCGACCTCCAGCGATGGACGCGACACGCGCTGCGCTTCAGGCGGGCGGCTCAGTCGCCTCCTTGAGTTTGCTCGTGATGCGATCGAGCGGGCTCATGATCTCCCGGATGGTCTTGGTGGCGACACGGGTATACAGCGCCGTGGTGTCCAGCTTGGCGTGCCCCAACAAAACCTGGATCACCCTGATATCGGTGTTCTGTTCCAGCAGATGCGTCGCAAAGCTGTGACGAAGGGTGTGCGGGGACACCGGCTTGTCGATCTCGGCCATCTGGGTCGCGGCGTGGCAGGCGCGCCTGAGCTGGCGCGCCGTCATTGGGTTGACGGGGTTCATTCCGGGAAACAGCCAGCCCTGCGGGCGTGCCGCCTTGTACCAGGCACGCAACAGCTCAAGCAGATGCGGCGACAGCATCACGTATCGGTCTTTGTGGCCCTTGCCCTGTTCGATCCGGATCACCATGCGCTTGCTGTCGATGTCGGATATCTTCAGTGCGACCACCTCGGACACGCGCAATCCCGCCCCATAGGCCACACTCAGTGCCGCCTTGTATTTGAGCCCCGGCGCCGCATCCAGAAAACGCGCGACTTCTTCCGGGCTCAGAACCACCGGCAGTTTGCGTGGTTCGTGGATAAACTGGGTATGGTTCACGATGTCGGCGCGTCCAAGCGTGATCCTGAAAAAGAACCGCAGTGTCGAAATGCTTTGGTTGAGGGTCGGAACGCCGGCGCCACTCGTCGCCAGATGAAGCTGATATCGGCGTACGTCTTCGAAGCTCGCCGTGTCGGGCGATCGGCCGAGGAAGGCAGCGAAGTTCTTGACCCGCTGCACGTAGTCATGCTGAGTCTTCGGCGATAACTTGCGGATCGTCATGTCTTCGATCATGCGCTGCCGCAGCGGGCTTATGGCCTCATCGGTCATGGGGGATGCTCCTGTCTTGATGAAGGTTGCGAACCCCTCATCTCAAGACAGGACGCCCCACCGCGCTATCCCGTTGGCCGTGTCGCCCGCAGCAGGGCCCTACCGCGCGAGCGGTTTAGTCCTTTGGACCCGAAGCGGACATCTCAACGAATCTCCGCGCTGTACTGCCATCTCGCGAGGCGTCATTATCGCTTTCCTTCAAAGGGGAGGGCATTGACACCCGAGTTTGGACCCGACCAGCCGGCACCAGACTAAACCAGACGTATCAGACAGCCTTATGAACGGCTCAGAAAGCCTTGAAAGGCGAACGCAATCGTACCGATCAACACTGGCCGGGACCGACCCCGGCGGCTTTCAAGACGGTGGGAAGACGGCTACCGGGACGACATCTCCCCCCGGCACGTGAAGCCGCGGTCAGTGCGCGGTGCCGGGCGGGGAGGCCGGCGCCCGCTCGATGGTGCCTGACGGCGGCAGTCGCGCCCGAGCCATGGCGACCAGACAGGCGTCCTGCGAGCTCGAAACCGTGCCGTCGCTGCATTCGAATTTGGGCGGCGCGATCTTGGCAGTAGGAAAGTCATCAACGCGCTCGATCGAACGGCGCTTCCGGTGGCGTTGGTTTGGTATGACCCGACACGGAAAAACCCGCCCTGGACTGACACGCTTGCCGATGTCCGGCGGATGGGAACGCTAGGAGG
>JBAVEE010000978.1:0-1911 GCA_049587575.1 Bradyrhizobium sp. | reverse complement strand
GTGCGAAGCTCTCATCAGTCGAAGCCGGGCTGCAATCATTGGCATCAGGATTCCGGCTATGTGCAACTTACCTAAGCCGCCCTCAACATAAGCGGCATTAGCAGCTGCCTGGGATGCGTCACCAGTTTTTCCATGCATCGCTACGCGAAGCCCAGCGGATAATCCGCAACGAGCGACGCACGCTCCGTCGCGGATCAAATGTTATCGAAAAGCGAGTCCGCTTTTGTATCGAAAGCGGTCAAGGCCGCAAACATTTTGACTGGGGTTTTTTGGGCGACACGCTTGATCGTTAGTCGATCGCGCCGGACAAAAACTTCCGCAATTGCCGCATAAGTTCGTCAAGCCTGACCCTGCCGTTCCTCGAAGCAGTGAACAGACGGAATCTGTGGTGTGCGGATGCGTTAGCGGATACAATCGGGCACGAAAGTGGAGCCTGTGACGTCCCATGCGAATTGATCCCATCGAACTCTCGCGCGAGCTTATTTCCTTCAATACGATCAACCCACCCGGGAATGAGCTGAGTTGCATATTGCACTTGGAAAGAATTCTTACTGCGGCCGGGCTTGAGACGTCGCTCCAAAAGTTTGCTCCAGATCGCGCCAATTTAATTGCAAGGACAGGAGGTGACGGCAGCAAGCCTCCGCTGTGCTTTACCGGTCATGTCGATACGGTTCCGCTTGGAAACGCGCCCTGGAGCGTTGACGCGTTTGCGGGCGAGATTATTGGCGGTAAGATGTACGGCCGCGGGTCGACGGACATGAAATGCGGTGTAGCAGCTTTCGTCGCCGCTATCGGTAACATGGCCAAGCAGTCAGAGGGCACCGGCGGCGTTGTTCTCGTTATTACTGCGGGAGAGGAAATCGGCTGCGAGGGCGCATTCCATCTCGCGGGCGCCGGCATTCTAGGACGTGCCGGCGCGATCGTTGTGGCGGAGCCGACCTCAAATGCAGCGCTGGTCGGACACAAAGGCGCACTTTGGCTCCGCTTGACCCTCAAGGGTGTCACCGCCCATGGATCGATGCCTCATCTCGGAGTCAATGCCGCATATAAGGCCGCGCGCGTGCTCACCGCTTTGGAAAAATTTCAGTTCAACGTCGCCCCGCATCCTTATCTGGGATCGCCGACGCTCAACGTCGGCACGGTTCGCGCCGGCCTTAATGTGAATTCTGTGCCCGATCTGGCTGAAATCGGCATCGATATCCGCAGCATTCCAGGACTGGATCATTCACGCATTCAAGAGCATCTGAAGGCAGAGCTGGGGGACGACATTTCGCTGGAGCCGATTGTGGATGTCGGTGCTGTTTGGACCGACCCCTCCTCGCCGTGGATCAGGGACGTATATGAGATCGTCCGCGACGTCACTGGCGAAGACGCCGGCTCTGAACCCCGAACGGCTCCCTATTTCACCGACGCATCCGCCTTGACGCCAGCCTTCGGCAACCCTCCGACCATTATCCTAGGCCCAGGCGAAGCGGCGAAAGCTCACCAGACAGATGAGTATTGTTCTCTTGAACGCATTCGGGATGCAGCAGAAATTTACTCTAGGCTTGCTGCACGATGGGCCGGATAGCTCGCGGGGCGACTTATCGGGGCACATCGATAGCGACAGCAATTCGCTCTCGCTGCGCCGCGCTTCGCCGTTTTCCTTCGGCGATCCCCGCCAACTCGCGCTGAAATTGAATAACGCCGGTAGCGGTTTGCTATATTGGCTCTGCCACAGACGAAAATCCCGGATTGAAGGAACCTGGCCCACTCTTTCATCCGGGAAACGACCGCGGCTCGGAGCGGGATAGATCGACCGCAAAAAGTCGATCTGGACCAGGCGTGGGGCTTCTCGCCTATCCCGAAGAGCGGATTGCCAGCATTCAATTCACCGCCTTGGCTTGTAGATTGGGCGACGGCGCGTTACTC
>JBAVEE010000977.1:0-3920 GCA_049587575.1 Bradyrhizobium sp. | reverse complement strand
CCTCGGTGCTGGAAGAAATTCGTAAATTGGCCGCCAGCGGACCTGTGATCTCGGTGTCTTCGGTCAGCGGCCGCGACATGAAGGTCAGTCCGTCACCCATCGCCGCAAAACCGATCTCCGCGTCGTCGGCAGGCGGAGCCAGCGAAAGTGTCTGATCCCTGGGATCGAGGTAAAACCTGGTCCAGACCGTGGAGGGCAGCGGCCAGTCCGTCTCATGCCGCTCGACGAAGCGATCGATGTGGCGGACCTGCAACTGCACCTTCGGCTGCTGCATCCAGCCATTGGCCGCACCCCTGAGGTAGAAATCGAAGAAGCGTTTCTGCAACTGCCGCCCATAATCGGTGTAGAAATGCGTCCAGTGCTCGAGGCCGTGGCATTCCAGCCATTTCTCCTTCGATGCTGCGCGGACAAAACCTTCGAAATTTCCCCGTGTATGCAGCCCCTGACCGCCCCAGTTTGCGGCCGACAACAGCGGCACCGTGACCTTGTCCCAGTCCGGCGAGCGCGCCTTGTGGTAATCATCGTCGAGGGGATGGGCGAGGATGTCGTCGCCGAAACTCGACCGGTTGCGCGCCAGTTCATCGTCCGAAAAGGTTTCGTCGCCGCACACCAACGCGCCGGTAACGACGCTGCGGGGTCCCCTCTCCCCCAGCCCGAACTGCACGGTCTTGACCTGCATGTCGTACCAGTTCGCCCAGAACGTCGAGAGAATGCCACCATGGTGCGTCATGTCACGATACCAGTCGGCAGCTCCCTCCCAGATGCACATGGCCTTCAAATGCGGCGGCTGCAGCGAAGCCACCTGCCACTGGTTGATGGCGTAATAGGAGATGCCGTTGAGTCCGACATTGCCGTTCGACCAGGCCTGGACACCGGCCCATTCGATGCATTGATAGAAATCGCGGGTCTCCCGCGGCGAAAAATGATCGACATGCCCGGGCGACCGCCCGGTGCCGCGCGAGTCGACGCGCACGCAGACGTAGCCGTGAGGCACCCATTTTTCCGGGTCGACCACTTCCCAATTCTGATATTTGTTGGTTGATCCGTAAGCCACGTCCGGGTGGTTTGCGATCATGCTCTGCCAGGCGCTCGGATAGCCCTTCTGAAAAGCGAGCCCCTTGGCGTAGGGACCGTAGGTCAGGAGAACCGGCCATTTCCCTTCAGCCTTCGGCCGGAACACATCCGCCCGCACCACCACGCCGTCGTCCATGACGATCCCGACGTCCCACTCGATGAGCATCCCGTCCTGCTCGACCGGCTCGGCCATTTCCCCCGTCCTTTTGTTTTTTCGTCGTGTCGGCGACTGTTTGCCTTTGCATTCTATTTATCAAATGAAAAATTCCAACTAGGCTGGATCTTTGGCTGGAGGGATTGCGATGTCAGCTCGATTTGGGAAGCATGCCGTCGTTGTCGGAGCCGGAATTGGCGGGCTCGCCGCGGCGAAGGCGCTCTCCCCGCATTTCGAAAAGGTCACGGTGCTGGAGCGCGACGCTTTACCTACCAAACCGCAAGCGCGCACCGGCACCCCGCAGTCGCGACAGCTTCATGTTCTGCTCCGAGGCGGCCTCGACGCCCTCACCCGGTTCTTTCCCGATTTCGAAACCGAACTCGAGCGTGCCGGCGCGGTTCGGGCCAGGGTCGGCGCCGAAATCCGGATCGAATTGCCGGGGTTCGATCCGTTTCCGCAGCGCGACCTTCCTATCGATACGCTCTGCATGACCCGTCCACTGGTGGAGTTTGTCGCGAGGCGTTTGGTCGAGCAGCAAGGCAATATCGCGTTTCAGTTACGCTGCCGCGTGACCCGGTTTCTGACGTCGCCCGATCAATCCGAGGTAGTTGGCGTCCGCTACGACGCCGCAGGCGGCGAAAGCACGACGCTTGCCGCTGACCTTGTCGTCGATGCGTCGTCACGCGGCACGCTCACCCTCGAGGCGCTGGATAGCATCGGCATGCCGAGACCCGCCGAGACCGAGATCGGCATCGACCTCAGCTATGCAACGGCTACCTTCGAGATCCCTCCCACCGCGCCGCGGGACTGGCGCGCCGTGATCCACCGGCCCGCCGTCGAGAGCGGGCGCGGCGCGTTCCTGTTTCCGATCGAGAACAACCGATGGCACGTCAATCTCAACGCCGTCCATGGCGAGACGCCGCCCGACGAGCTGCAGGATTTCATAGCCTTCGCCAAGACCCTGCGAACACCGACGATTTATGATGCCATCAAGGACGCTACAGCGGTCGGGCCCATCCACCGGTTCGTCTTGCCCTGCAGCGTTCGGCGACGCTTCGAGGCGCTTCCGAACTTTCCGGAGAGACTATTGCCGATCGGCGATGCGATCTGCCGGTTCAATCCGGCTTTCGGCCAGGGAATGAGTGTTGCCGCTCAGCAAGTGGGCGTCCTCAAGCAACTTCTCGATACGCGGGCTGGCGAAGGCCGGCCGCTTGACGGACTGGCGCCGGCGTTCTTCACGGCCATACAGGAGGTTCTTGCCGCCCCTTGGTCGGTGGCCGAGAACGATTTCATCTATCCGAAGACGCGTGGAGAGTGCCCGGCGAACTTTCAGCAGCGGCTGAAATATTCCGGCGCATTGCTGAAGGTCGCCGCCGGGGATGCAAATGTGCACAGCATCATGAACGAGGTGAACAATCTTGTGAAACCGCCCAGCGCGTTGCGCGATCCGCAGATCACGAGCCGGGTCGCCGCCGCGATGGCGGCATCGGCCTGATCTTCCAAAATTCTGCAGGGGCCTCGGCGCTTGCGGCGCAGCGTCAGGCCGCGTGTTCCTGGCCGCGCCGGGCGCGGCGATGCAGCATGGCCGCGAAGGCGTCGAAGATCTTGCGCATTCGCGGCGGCTTGTAGGGAAACAGCTCGGGTGAATCCATGTTGTGGACGACCGCGGTGTTGTCGGCCTGGATTATCAGCAACTCGCCGTTTTTGTTTTCCGCGCAGTCGATCGTGAAATAGTCGAGACCCACCCGGCCGGCGATGGCGGCGAGCGCGCTTCGGTGGCGGACGGCGAAATCGCCGTCGAAGTCGCGCATGAAGCTTTCCTCTTCGAGGCGCTTCTCCGCGCTGAATGCCATGCCGGCGTTGAGGTACCAGATATCCCAGCGATCGGCGATCGCCATGTGACAGGCAAAGGGCCGGCCGTCGACGAACACGATCCGGTATTTGCGAAACAGGCCGTCTTGATTGGCATAATCGACGAAACGGGCGACGAAGAATTCCTGCTCCGGCCGGTCCGCCAGATATCGCGCGACCATGGCGCCATCGTCGACCTTGGCAAGCCCGACGCCCGCATGCGAGCCGCGCGGCCGGATGATGACCGGGTAGCGCAACTCACCCGTGACGTCCGGAAAACCGACATTCGACCGCGCTGCATCGGACAACTGCGCGCGCGTCAGGCCCAGGGTGGCCGGGATATCAAGGCCTTCAATTCCGCACAGCAGCCCGTGCAGCTTGTCGCGATCCAGATGGCGGACAAGGCGCGGCGGATTGAGAAGCGGCCGCGGCCAGCGCGACGCCACCACATCGATCTTGCGCAGCGCCTCAAGACACTCCTCTGAATCGGAGGCGATCACGATCGCGACGTCGTGCTCGGGCAGCGGCGCCGGCAGATCCACTCCCGCGACGACGTAGAGCGTCTGCAGCTCGATCCCGGAATTCTCCAGCAAGAACTCGATCGGCGTGTTGCCGCCCATGTCGATTGCGGCCGCGAGCGCCAGTACCCGCAATGCCGGCTTCTGCGACGAACATGGCGACCGGTATAATTGATGACACGCGAGCACTTCCGCCTGGATCGCAATTCCCGCCTGCCGGTCACCGAGCAGTTGCGTGATCAACGACAGATCGAGCCCCTCGCCGGCATCGGCGGTGCCGGCGGCGAGCTTCGATATCAATTGGTCCCGCAACGGGCGAAGAT
>JBAVEE010000976.1:0-1928 GCA_049587575.1 Bradyrhizobium sp. | reverse complement strand
ATCCAGGATGTCGTTGATCACTTCGAGCAGATAGTGCCCGCTGGTGAGGATGTCGTGGCAATATTCCTGGTATTTCTCCGAACCCAGCGTTCCGAACATGCCGCTTTCCATGATCTCGGAAAATCCGATGATGGCATTGAGCGGCGTGCGCAGCTCGTGGCTCATGTTGGCGAGGAATTTCGATTTGGTCTGGTTGGCTTCCTCGGCGCGGTTTTTTTCCTTGGAATATTTCTCGGCGAGATCGGCGAGTTCGAGCGCTTGCCGTTCGAGCGCAGTCTGCGAACGTTTCAGATCGATCACCGTGGCGCGCAGCCGAAGGTCGTTCTCGACCAGTTTCTGTTCGTGCTCCTTGATGCGGGTGATGTCGGTTCCGACCGAGACATAACCGCCGTCCTTGGTCCGGCGCTCGCTGATATGAAGCCAGCTTCCGTCGTCGAGCTGGGCCTCGAAGGTTCGCGCGCCTGGCGCCTGGTTGGCGACTTCATGCAGGCGGGTGCGGACCTCCGGCATTCTGCCGACTTCGATCACGGTTTCATAGGACGTGCCCGGCGTCACGGCTGAATCCGGCAGCTTGTGCAGCCTTTGGAAATGCGAGTTGCAGAGCACCAGTCGATCTCCCACATCCCATAATACGAAGGCTTCCGGGATGGTCTCGATCGCATCGCGCAGCCTCAAGTCGGCCTCGATCGTTTTCTCGGCCAGGCTCTTCTGCTCGGTGATGTCGACGGCAATGCCGATCAGGTGCAGCCCGGCATCGGCGGCGCCCTGGCTGAGTTCGCAGCGTACCCGCAGCCAGATCCAGTGACCGCCGGTGTGCTGCATGCGGAATGTCTGGTCGATGTGATTGATTTTCGAGGAAATGAGCTGATCGGCGATCGCGAACAGGTCGATGTCATCGGATTTTACCAGCGCATTGACCTCGCCGAACGTCAACAGGTCGCTGCGGTTGTCGAGGCCCAGCATCGTGAACATCGATTGCGACCAGAAGATTCTGCCACGCGAGAGGTCCCAATCCCACAACCCGCAACGTCCGCGATTGAGCGCGGTATCGATACGCCCGCGCACGGCGTCATTGATAAGATCGCCTTCGCGCGCGCGCGTCGATTGCCAGTGGAACGCAAATCCCAGGATCAGCACGACAAAGCCGGTGGTGGCGGAAAGGGTCACCGACAAGGCTGCATCCGAACGCCAAAGCGAATCGGCCTTTTCCTGAATGACAATGACCTGACCGGGCAGCGATTTGACGATGTGCTGAACAGCCAGCGCTTCATTGCCGTTCGGCAGAATGATGTCAGTCAGGCCGGCTTGCTGCACGGCCGGGCCCAGCGGCAGCGCCGCGCTGATGACGTCGAGGATGCGGTTGGCGTCGCCGATGGTCGCTTCGGCCGGAACGCGGGCGAGAATGCGCTGGTCCGCGCCAGTGACGATGACGTGTCTGCCGGCTGCGATGGCCCATGATGGAATGAGGCCCGGCAGCAGGAGTTGCAGGCGCTCGAAGGATGCCGTGCGATCCTGCCGAACCGATGCGATGCGGTCGAGCCGTTCGGCCAGCAGATCGGCTATCGCCGCTAGGTCGCGCTTGATCGATGCGCGCTTTATCCGGTTCTGATCGATCACCTGCACGAAGGCGCCAAGGCAAATCGTGATAAGGAACGCTATGATCAGGGTGGGCACAGCTCGACGGAGCGCAGGCTCCGCAATCAGCAGCCTGTGATAGGCCGGTTTCGCGATCGACTGCGCCAATCCCTTGATCGAATCGGATTGGACGCACGCGTTCGCCGCGTGTGCACGCGCCATGCCTTTAGCCCCCTCGGAAAAACTTTTTCTGCACCCCGACCGGAAGAACCCCAGTGCCCCCGAATCAAGGTTATTTGAATCCAGTTTTTGCGAGCTGTCGAGAGTCAACGATTCGTTAATGCAAATAAATC
>JBAVEE010000975.1:0-3625 GCA_049587575.1 Bradyrhizobium sp. | reverse complement strand
GGGCTCGAGGGGCGCCGCGCGCTGCCGCCGCGGCATTTCGCCGGGGCCGCCCGCGCGCGTATCCCGGGATTCCGCGGCCAGGGTCAATTGCGACTGCCGGGCCCCAAACAGATCGATATAGACTTCGGCGAGAAGCTCGGCGTCGAGCAATGCGCCGTGCTTGGTGCGGCGGGAATTGTCGATCGCATAGCGCGAGCAGAGATCATCGAGACGATTGGACACGCCTGGATGCTTGCGCCGCGCCAGCAGCAGCGTGTCGACAAGCCGTTCGCGTGAAATCGCCGGCCGCTTGATGCGGTCGAGTTCCGCGTTGATGAAGCCGATATCGAACGAGGCGTTGTGAATCACCAGCGGCGCGTCGCCGATAAACTCCAGGAACTCCTCGACCACTTCGGCGAACAGCGGTTTGTCGGCGAGAAACTCTCTGGAAAGGCCGTGCACGGCAAAGGCTTCGGCGGGCATGTCGCGTTCCGGATTGAGATGCCGGTGAAAGGTCTGTCCGGTCGGCATTCGGTTCAAGATCTCGACGCAGCCGATTTCGACCAGCCGGTCGCCGCGCAGCGGGTCGAGGCCGGTGGTTTCGGTATCGAGGATGATTTCGCGCATGAAAAAGCCGCCGGGAATGACGAATCAGGATCGTCGCAGCGGCATCCTAGCAGCCTCGTCCAGAATGTCCCGGATTCGGGCACGCACGGGGTCAAGGCCATGCGAGGTATCCACCACGAAATTCGCGCGCCGGCGCTTTTCGGCGTCGGGCATTTGCCGCGCGAGAATAGCGTCGAGCTTCTCGTCAGTCATGTTGGGACGTGAAAGAATCCGCTGGCGCTGGATTTCCGGTGTCGTCGTGACCACGACCACCGCATCGACGCGCTTCTCGCCGCCGGTCTCGAACAGGAGCGGCACATCGACCACCGCAACGCGCGCACCGGATTGCTCCGCATCTGCCAGGAATTTTTGACGCGAGGCACCCAGCATCGGATGGACGATTTCCTCGAGCCGTTGCATGGCAGCCGGATCGTGCACCACGCGCGCCGAAAGCCTGTTGCGGTCGACCTTGCCATCCACGGTCGTGCCGGGGAACGCCGCTTCGATGGCGGGCGCTGCCTCGCCTTCATACAACATGTGCACGGTCGCATCGGCGTCGTAAACCGGAACGCCGGCTTCCGCGAACAGCTTCGCGGTGGTCGATTTTCCCATCCCGATCGAACCGGTCAGCCCAAGAATTACCATCCAAGAATTTTCCCTGTCAGGACTTGCCTTCAGAGGCCAAGCAGCGCCTCGCCGCGGAAAAAAGCGAGCAATGGCAGCAGCGGCAGGCCGAGGATGGTGAAATGATCGCCTTCAATGCGCTCGAACAAATGCACGCCGAGCCCCTCGATCTGGTATGCGCCGACGCTGGAAGTGACCGCTGAGCCCGCTTCATCCAGATAGGCATCGATTTCGGCCTCACCCAGCCGCCGCATCGTCATGCGCGCAATCGCGACTTCCTCGAACAATATCCGGCCGTCGCGCGCCACCGCAACCGCGGAGTAGAGTTCATGATGGCGGCCGGCGAGCGCATGCAGTTGTTCCGCGGCCTGCGCCTGGCCGGCGGGTTTGCTGAAAAGCTGCATTCCCAGCGCCAATGTCTGGTCCGCGCCGACGACGTATCGGCCTGGTCGCCGCGCCGACACGAAAAGCGATTTCTCGCGGGCAAGAAGTGCCGCGATGGCGGCTGGCGCCGAGAGGCCGGAAGCCTGCTGGATGGCCCGCTCGTCGATGTCGGCCGGGGCGGCCTCGAAATCGATCCCGGCATTGGCCAGCAATGTTTGCCGCGCGCGGCTTTGCGAGGCCAGTAGCAACGGATGTTTGCCGC
Organism: Bradyrhizobium sp.; assembly: GCA_049587575.1. Taxonomy (GTDB): domain Bacteria; phylum Pseudomonadota; class Alphaproteobacteria; order Rhizobiales; family Xanthobacteraceae; genus Bradyrhizobium. Next base: position 1,770 of record JBAVEE010000975.1, on the reverse strand, counting down.
GCCACAGCGTCATTCGGCAAGCCGCGCCCGCTGCCGGTCGGTAAACAATTTCAAGATGGCGGCCGCCGTTTCCTCGATCGATCGACGGGTTACATCGAGCTGCGCCCAGTTGAATTTGGCGCTCAGCCGGCGCGCGAATGCGACTTCGTCCGCGACGGACTGCCGATCGATATAGGTGTCGTTGTCCCGATCGCCCATGCTCAACAGCCGGTTTTGCCGGACCTGGATCAGGCGCTCCGGCGTCGCGTGCAGGCTGACCACCAGCGGCTTCTTCAGTGTCTCCAGCTGATGCGGGATCGGGATTCCCGGCACCAGCGGAACATTGGCGGTGCGGATGCCGCGATTGGCAAGATAGATCGAGGTCGGTGTTTTCGACGTGCGGGAGACGCCCACCAGAATCACCTCGGCCTCCTCCAGTCCTTCGACGTGCTGGCCGTCGTCATGCATCATCGTATAATTCAGCGCATCGATCCGCTTGAAATATTCCGCATTCAGCGTGTGCTGGGCGCCAACCCGTCCGGTCGTGGGCGCTCCGAGATAGGCCTGGAATAATTGCATGACCGGGCCGATGATGGAAAGGCTCGGTACGTTGATTTCGCGGCACTTGGCTTCCAGCCGGCCAACGAGATCCTTCTCCAGCAAGGTGAAGAGTACGATGCCCGGCGCTTCCTCGATTTCGCTCAACACCCGATCGAGCTGCTTCTGGCTGCGCACCAATGGATAAACGTGTTCGACCGGCGTCACGTTGGCATATTGCGCAGCCACCGCTCGCGCCACGGTGATCAAGGTTTCTCCGGTCGAATCGGAGACCAGGTGGAGATGGAAATAATTGCCGGTCGTGGGCACAAGGACCCCTGTATATCCTGTGAATCTCTGTGGACCTTACCTCAGAGAATCGAAGGCGTGTCGGCAGATCCGGGATAACCCGACTTTTTCTTCACAGGCCTCGCTGGCAGGATAAGTCCGTTCGGCGGTGGCGACGATAGTGAGGTTTTGTGGATTTGTCGCTTCACAAGCTGCCAACATCACCGCGCAACTGCTTGAAGCGGATGGCGTTATCGGGATCATCAGATTCATCGCAAAAATTGTTGATGGATGTGAACAAGCTCTGCGAATGGCGGGACAATCTTGTGTGGGCCAAATCCACCGCTACTTAGACTCAAACCTAAGAATCTAAGATTATTGTTTTAGAAAAGTGCCGCTTGCAGATATGTCTCGGCGAGGTGCAATACAGACATCCCCGGTAAGCCTGCGAACGGTAGAAATGTTCCAGGTCTTGGCTGGAGAAAAATCGCGTATTCGCGAGTGAATGGGGCACGATGTACGAGTGGATCAAGGCGCTGCACATCATCGCAGTCATCGCGTGGATGGCCGGGATGCTCTATCTGCCGCGGCTTTTTGTTTATCATTGCGCGGCGGAAGCAGGATCCAAGCCGTCCGAGACGTTCAAGGTGATGGAACGACGGTTGCTGAAAGCGATCATCAACCCGGCCATGATCGTCACCTGGCTGGCAGGTCTCTATCTGGCTTGGGCCGGCCATTGGTTTTCTGCGGGCTGGTTGCACGGGAAGATTTTTTTGGTGCTGGTGTTGTCGGGTGTCCACGGTTTTTTTTCCCGCTGCGTCAGGGATTTCGGCGCCGACCGCAATTTGCGAAGTCATAAATTCTATCGAATTATCAATGAGGTACCTACTTTTTTGATGATCGGAATCGTGGTTCTGGTGGTGGTTAAACCATTTTGAACGTGGGTTATGATCGGCGGCCTGTTTT
>JBAVEE010000974.1:0-3119 GCA_049587575.1 Bradyrhizobium sp. | reverse complement strand
GCTCAAGGGCCGCAACGTGCCTGAAATCTGCGAGGTGCGCGGCGAGGTCTACATGACCAAGAAGGCATTTCTGGCGCTCAACGAGCGGCTGAAGGCCGCTGGCGATACCATCTTCGCCAATCCGCGCAATTCGGCGGCGGGCTCGTTGCGGCAGAAGGATCCGTCGATCACCGCCTCGCGTCCGCTCGGCTTTTTCGCCTATGCCTGGGGGCAGATGACGGAAATGCCGGCGGAATCCCAATCCGGCATGATTGCCTGGTTCGAGCGCTGCGGCTTCAGGACCAATCCGCTGACGAAAATCTGCCATTCGGTCGAGCAGTTGATCGCGTTTCATCGCAAGATCGAGGAGCAGCGGGCCAGGCTCGACTACGACATCGACGGCGTCGTCTACAAGGTCGACCGCATCGACTGGCAGGAGCGGCTCGGCTTCGTCTCGCGCACGCCGCGCTGGGCGATCGCGCACAAATTCCCGGCCGAGCGCGCCACGACGGTGCTGCGGGACATCGAGATCCAGGTTGGGCGCACCGGCTCCTTTACCCCGGTCGGCAAGCTCGAGCCGGTCGGCGTCGGCGGCGTCATCGTGCAGAACGTCACCCTGCACAATGAGGATTACATCCGGGGCATCGGCGGCGACGGCGAGCAATTGCGCGAGGGCCGCGACATCCGGATCGGCGATACCGTCGTGATCCAGCGCGCCGGTGACGTCATCCCGCAGGTCGTCGATGTCGTGATCGACAAGCGGCCGAAGGAGGCGAGGCCCTATCACTTCCCGAAAAAATGTCCGTGCCCGCTGCACACCGATGTCGTGCGCGAGGAGACCGCGACCGGCGAGGAGGGCTCGCGCGCCCGCTGCACCGGCGAGTTCGCCTGCCCCTACCAGAAGATCGAGCATCTGAAACTGTTCGCCTCGCGCCGCGCCTTCGATATCGAGGGGCTGGGCGAGAAGCAGATCGAATTCTTCTTCGAGCAGGGATGGGTCAGGGAGCCGGCCGATATCTTCACGCTGCCGGCGCGCAATAGCAGGCTCAAGCTCGAGGCGATCGAGGGCTACGGCGAGACCTCGGTGCGCAATTTGTTCTCGGCAATCGAGGAGCGGCGGCGGATTTCGCTGGAGCGGTTTATTTTCGCGCTCGGCATGCGTCATGTCGGCGAGACCACGGCGCTGGCGCTGGCGCGCGGCTATGGCTCTTGGCAATCCTTCCACGATGCCTGCGTCAAGGTCGCCGGGGACGACGAGGAGGCCGTCGCCGAGATGGATGCGCTCGACCAGATCGGCGACACCGTGATCGCCAGCATCAAGGCCTATTTCGGCGAGAGCCATAACCGCGGCATCGTCGAGCGGCTGACAAAGGAAGTCACCATCCTCGATGCCGAAAAGCCGAAGAGCAATTCGGCGGTCGCCGGCAAGACCGTGGTCTTCACCGGCGCGCTGGAGAAGATGACCCGTGACGAGGCCAAGGCGATGGCCGAGCGGCTGGGCGCCAAGGCCGCGGGCTCGGTGTCGAAGAAGACCGATTACGTGGTCGCGGGCCCCGGCGCCGGCTCGAAGCTGGCGGAGGCCAAAAAGCACGGCGTCGAGGTGCTGACCGAGGACGAGTGGCTGAAGCTGGTCGGGGAGTGAGACCGCACTTTCGTCATTGCGAGGAGCGTTAGCGACGAAGCAATCCATTTTTGCCGCAGCATCGATTGCTTCGCGGAGCCTGTCATCGGGCGCGCGTTCGCGCGACCCGTTGGCTCGCAATGACGGGCTCAGCGATATCTTCGTTGAAGCCGCCCCCTCACAGCATCCCCGACTCTTCCTCTTCCGCCTGTTCGATCAGGGCCGCGCTGACCACCACGTCGCGCCGCGGGATCAGGAAAACCATGGTCGATGCGCAGGCGATCGACAGGACGAAGACGGCGGCGTTGAGCGGCGCCGGCGTTGAAAAATGGCCGCCGAGATAGGCGCCGAATTGCGAAAGCAGCGAGCCGAGCCCCATCTGCAGGAAGCCCATCGCGCCCGATGCGGTGCCGGCGGCGTCGGGGCGCACGCTGATGGCGCCGGCCGCCGAATTCGACATCACGAAGGCATTGGCGAACATCACCAGCATCTGGGTGCCGAACAGCCATGACGGCGCCTGATTGAGCCCGGTGAGGCCCCAGATCAGGTTCAGCAGGCTGCCGGCCAATTGCAGCGCGAGCCCGAACCAGATCAGTTTTTCCAGCGAATGCCGCGGCGCGAACCGCACGCAGAACAGGTTGCCGATCAGATAGGCGAAGCCCGTGGTCGCAAACCACGCGCCATATTCGGCGCTGGAGCGGCCCATCTGCATCACCACGATATACGGCCCGCCGCCGGCGAAGGTGAAGATGATCTGCGAGGCCAGCACCTGGCACAGCACGTAGCCGATGAAGGCGCGGCTCCTGAGCAGATGGCCGACGTCGCCGCGAAATCCGCTCGCTTCGAGACGATCGCGGCGCGTCTCCGGCAACGTGACGGCGATCGCCACCGCGATCGCAAGCGAGGCGGCGGTGATGACGTAGAAGATCGAGCGCCAGCCGAACGCGGTCTCCAGCAGGCCGCCGGTCAGCGGGCTCAGCATCTGCGCGATCATCATCACCGCGATCACCAGGCTGATCATGGAGCTGATGCGCTCGCGGCTGTAGAGATCGCGGATGATGGCGCGGCTCACCACCATGCCGGTGGCGCCGCCCAGCGCCTGCAGAAAACGCGCGGCGATCAGTTGCGGCAGGGATTCGGCGAAGATGCAGGCCGCGCTGGCCAATACCATCAGGGCGAGACCGGCCAGCAGCACCGGGCGGCGTCCGAGCCGGTCCGACAGCGGGCCCATGATGATCTGCGAACAGGCGATGCCGACCATGTAGAGCGACACCGTCATCTGCGCGACGGAGATATCGCGGCCGAACGTGGTGGCAAGAACGGGCAGCGCCGGCACCAGCATATAGAGCGAGATCGGCGCGACGCCGGTCATCGCGACCAGCAGCAGCAGCATCATCCGGGACGTCGCGGCATCGGTCCGTGCCGCCGCTCCGGGCGGTCTACCCATCACTCCATGCATCGAGGTCTGATCCAATCTCCTGAATCGGACTCTAGCGATATCCTTCCGCGCGAATACGGT
>JBAVEE010000973.1:0-5621 GCA_049587575.1 Bradyrhizobium sp. | reverse complement strand
GTCGTCAACCGTGAAGTCACGACGATCGAAGGCCTTCACCCGACCGGCGACCACGCGGTTCAGAAGGCCTGGCGCCAGGCAAATGTACCGCAATGCGGCTATTGCCAGGCCGGGCAGATCATGCAGGCGGCGGCCCTGCTTCTGGACAATCCAAAGCCCTCCCACGACCAGATACGCGAAGCCATGTCGGGAAATATCTGCCGCTGCGGCTGCTATCAGCGTATCGAAAACGCGGTCCATCTCGCTTCGACGGGGGTCTGATCATGAACATCATCACACGCCCGAATAAACTTCGCGGCATCGAGAGCCGCATCGGAATCGAAAAAATTTCCCGTCGCAGCGTTCTCAAGGGCCTCGGTATCGCCGGCGGGCTGGTGCTGGCCGCGCCTGTGACTTCACGGCAGGCTTTTGCGGCTTATGAGACCGGCGCCGGAAAGATGCCGCACGGCGCGGTGGTCGATCCGCGTGTCTTCGTTGCCATCGCACCCGATGGAACGGTTACGATCCTGGCGCACCGTTCCGAAATGGGAACGGGTGTGCGGACCAGCCTGCCGCTGATTGTCGCCGAGGAGATGGAAGCAGATTGGTGGCGTGTAAAGGTCGCGCAGGCCCCCGGAGACGAGGTCAAATTCGGCAATCAGGATACCGATGGATCGCGCAGCACACGGCACTATCTGATGCCGATGCGCGAGATCGGGGCGTCGGCGCGCGCCATGCTTGAGGCCGCAGCCGCCAAGCGCTTTGGCGTGCCGGCGACCGAGGTCAAGGCGGTAAACCATGAGGTGATTCATTCGGCCAGCGGCCGACGCCTCGGATTCGGCGACCTGGCTGCCGATGCCGCCAGGGAACCGGTGCCGCGCATCGAGGGCCTGAAGCTAAAGGACCCGAAAGACTTCCGGTATCTCGGCAAGGGTCAGGTCAGCATCGTCGACCTTCGTGATATTACCGTCGGCACCGCGCAATATGGCAGCGACACCCGCCTTCCCGGCATGAAATACGCCGTGATCGCGCGGCCGCCCGTCACGGGCGGCAAGCTGGTGTCGTTCGACTCAACCGACGCGATGAAAGTCTCCGGCGTCGAGAAGGTCATGGAGGTGCAGGGCTGGCCGTGGCCATCAAAATTCCAGCCGCTCGGCGGCGTCGCGGTGATCGCGCGCAATACCGGCGCGGCCATCAAGGGACGCGACGCGCTGAAGATCGTCTGGGACGACGGGGCCAACGGCAAGTACGATTCAGCCGCCTATCGGGCTGAACTCGAACAGGCCGCGCGCAAGCCCGGTCTGATTGTACGCAAGGAGGGCGACGTCGACGGCGCATTGAAAGGCGCCGAAAAGGTGATCGTCGGCGAATACTACCTGCCTCACCTTGCGCATGTAAGCATGGAAACCCCCGTCGCGGTCGCGGATGTCAAGGACGGCAAGGCCGAAATCTGGGCACCCGTGCAAAGTCCGGGCGGCACACGGGAAGACACGGCAAAAACCCTGGGAATCCCCGAGGAGAACGTGACCGTCAATGTCACGTTGCTTGGAGGCGGTTTCGGACGCAAATCGAAGTGCGACTTCGCGCTCGAGGCGGCATTGCTCTCGAAGGCGATCGGCGCACCGGTGAAGGTGCAATGGACGCGCGAAGATGACGTTCGCCATGACTTCCTGCACACGGTGTCCGTGGAGCGCATCGAGGCCGGCCTCGACAAGAGCGGCAAGGTGATCGCCTGGCGGCACCGCAGCGTCGCACCGAGCATTGCCTCGACCTTTGCAGCCAAAGCGGTCCATGCGGCTCCCTTCGAAATCGGCATGGGGCTCATCGACATGCCGTTCGAGATTGCCAATATTCAATGCGAGAATCCGGAAGCCGCCGCGCATGCCCGCATCGGCTGGTTCCGTTCGGTGTCGAATATCCCGCGCGCTTTTGCGGTCCAGTCCATGGTGGGCGAACTGGCACATGCCACCAACCGCGACCAAAAGGATATGCTGCTCGAGCTCATCGGGTCTCCGCGTTTCGTCAATCTCGATTCCGTAAAAGACCCGTGGAACTATGGCGAGCCGTTCGACAGCTATCCGATCGACACCGGACGCTTGCGTCGCGTCGTTGAACTCGTCGCGGACAAAGGCGGCTGGGGACGATCGGTGCCCAAGGGACATGGGCTCGGGATTGCCGTCCATCGCAGCTTCGTCAGCTATATCGCGACCATCGTCGAGGTGTCCGTCGACGACAAGGGCAAGCTCACTGTCCCTCGGGTAGATACCGCCATCGACTGCGGCACCTTCGTCAATCCCGAAAGAATCCAGTCGCAAATCGAGGGCGCCGCGATCATGGGGCTCAGCCTCGCCAAATACGGCGAAATCACCTTCAAGGACGGCAAGGTGCAACAGGGCAATTTTGACAATTTCCCTGTGATCCGGATCGACGAGGCGCCGCTGGTGACCAACGTGCATATCGTCCCCGTTGGCGCCGACACCCCGCCAAGCGGTGTCGGAGAACCGGGCGTGCCTCCCTTTGCTCCAGCGCTGGCCAACGCCATCTTCGCGGCGACCGGCAAGCGCATCCGGTCGTTGCCGATCGGCAAGCAGCTTGAAACCTGAGAGAGGCTCGGGCGTTAAAGAGGTTTGACAATGGAGCTGCGATGCACACGGGATCAATGATGCACACGAAGGTGACAGCGTTCGCAGTGCTGGTCTTCGGCCTCCTTCTTTCAGAGCTTCCGGAGGCGGCCGCCCAGGCAAATCAGCCGCCCAACACCACGGCCACCCGACCCGCGAAGACGCCGCCGGGGCAAACGTCAATCCCCAACGACAGCCCGGCGGCCACACGGACCCAGACGACCGGCGCATCCGATCAGGACGCCACCGTCAAGAAGATGAACCAAGACGAGAAGCGGAAGGTCGATACCAAAGGAAAATAGCCAGCCTGAACGCTGATGATGCGATCCACCCCTGACCGACGCGCCAGATCTTTGGCCGACGGCGCGAAGCACGGTCGGGCCCTGAAACTCGCGGCCCGGCTGGTCGTCCCCTTTTGCGCGGCGAGCTGGACATTCGCGCGGATGAAACCGCTTGGGGCGCGGCTTCTCATCGCATTCTCGACTTCAGCTTGATCGTCTCGCCATCCACCACGAACTTGCCGTAACCATGATGGTGGATGGTCTTCGGATTGCGTTGCGCCGGATCGGTCCAGGCCTGCACCACCTCGAGAATGAACAGATTGTGCCTGTTCACCAGACGGCTATCGACCACTTTGCATTCGAGGTTGGCGAAACACTCGGCGATCAGGGGCGCTGCCACGCGGCCGGCCTTCAGCGGCGTCAGGCCGACTTTTTCGAACTTCGCAACTTCGCGGCCTGAGCAATTTCCGACGTCCACGATTTTTTGTGCAAGGTGCACCGCCGGAATGGCGATGACGCACTCCTTCGTCGCCCGCAGCGCCGCAAAGCTGTAATCGGCGTTACTGACGACGCAGGCAACAAGCGGCGGCTCAAACTCGACCATCATGTGCCAGGACATCGTCATGACGTTGGCGCGGCCCTTGCGGGCGGTCGTCAGCAGAACGACCGGGCCCGGCTCAAGCAACTGATAGACTTTCGCCAGAGCCAGTTCTTTCATCCATGCATCCTCCCGGACAAGCGGTTGCGAGAAGCCCTCGCGTCCCCGAAGATAGGCTAGCCGAGGCAAACGAGAACGCATCAATCGGGGTGTTATTGAACGGCGATGTCCGCCTTACTTTCAATTGCGAATTCCGGCCAAATGTGGTGAAAAGCTGCCCGACAAGGGCACTCTTCATGTTGATCTCTGTCAACCGCTTCCCGCCCTGGCCGGTGGATGCTGGAAACCAATAAACGGCCTACGGGGAAACATCATGACCGCGCCAGTCCGGGCCAAGCCCGGTTCGCAGCTTTTCGATTCACCCCGCGGCATGGCGCTATTGCGCGACCCGCTGCTCAACAAGGGTACAGCTTTCACGGAAGCGGAGCGAGACGCGCTGGGATTGCGCGGCTTCTTGCCCGCGCACGTGCTCTCGATGGAGGAGCAAGTCGCGCGTTTTCTCGTCAACCTGCGCTGCCTGCCCAATGATCTGGAAAAATACATCGCGCTCAACTCGCTGCACGACCGCAACGAGGCGCTGTTCTTCCGCGTCGTGTGCGACAACATCGATGAAATCCAGCCGCTGATCTATACCCCGACGGTGGGCCTCGCGTGCCAGCGTTTCGGCCTCATCTTCCAGCGGCCGCGTGGCATGTTCATCAGTGCCAACGATCGCGGACGCATTGCGGAACTGCTGGGCAACTGGCCTTATCCGGCAAGGCTTATCGTCGTTACCGACGGAGAGTGTATCCTGGGCCTCGGCGACCTCGGCGCTCACGGCATGGGCATTCCGGTCGGCAAGCTCTCGCTTTATTCGGCCTGCGCGGGCATCCACCCGGAGCATTGCCTGCCGGTGATGCTGGACGTCGGCACCAACAATGAAGACCTTCTGAACGATCCCTACTACATCGGCTTGCGCCGGAAACGCCTGAGCGGCGCCGCCTATGACGAATTCGTCGACGAATTCATCAACGCCGCGCGCGAGGCCTTCCCCGGGGTGTTGATCCAGTTCGAGGATTTCGCCAATCATTCGGCGTTCCGGCTTCTGCACAAATACCGCGACAACATAAATGTCTTCAACGACGACATCCAGGGAACGGCAGCGGTGGCGCTTGCGGGCCTGTTTTCGGCGTTGCGCGTCACCGGCGGCAAACTTGTCGACCAGAGGGTGCTGTTCCTCGGCGCAGGCGAGGCTGCGACCGGCATCGCCGACCTCGTGGTTTCCGCCATGATGGCGGAGGGGGCATCCGAGGCCGAGGCTCTCGGGCGGACCTGGCTCGTGGACTCGCGCGGCCTCGTCGTGAAGAACCGCGCTGGCCTCACCGATCACAAGCTGCGCTACGCCCATGATCATGCGCCGATCGGCGACTTCCTGACCGCGATCCGGACGCTCAAGCCCACCACGATCATCGGCGTTGCGGCCGTCGGCGGCGCTTTCACGCCCGAGGTGCTGCAGACCATGGCCGAGATCAACGATCGGCCGATTGTGTTTGCGCTCTCCAATCCGACATCGAAGGCGGAATGCTCTGCCGAGGAGGCTTATCGCCACACCGGCGGCCGCGCGCTGTTCGCATGCGGCAGCCCCTACGATCCGGTTACCCTCGGCGGCAAGACGTTTGTGCCGCGCCAGGGCAATAATTCGTACATCTTCCCGGGCGTCGGTCTCGGCGCGATCGCGAGCGGATCAAGGCTGGTGACCGACGAGATGTTCATGGCTGCGGCGCACACGCTGGCCTATCTCGTCAATCACGACGACATCGAACAAGGCAGCCTCTATCCGGCGCTGCCGCGGATTCGGGAAGTCTCGGCGCACATCGCCACGGCGGTTGCCGAGGTCGCCTACAAACGCGGTCTCGCGGCCGCGCCGGCGCCGAACGACCTGATGGCGTTCATCGAGTCGCAAATGTACGACCCGCGCTATTGAGCGCATATTCGAGTTCCGGAATTCTGTGGAGTTGGTGACGAGCGCCCGCGCGACCACGGCCCGTCGGCCGCCCGACAGGCTCGCACCGCGCTTGCCGATGACGGCATTGTACTCCGTCC